>CAZSXQ010000043.1:0-6240 GCA_964611415.1 uncultured Gammaproteobacteria bacterium | reverse complement strand
CGAAACTGGTTAAAACTAAAACCGCACAAATTCCTAAAATTAAAACCTTTACCTTAGAGAATTTTGGTTTATCGGGTACAGGAGTAGGAGGAATTATTTCTTTTACCTCGTTTGTCTTGGGTTGCTCTTGTTCCATTATAAGAAGTATTTCAAAAAGCTAAATAAATGTCAAAGTTTCAAAGTTTAAGTGCATGTATAATATACTAACTTATTATACAGTAGAAATTTAAAGATTTTAGGCACTAAGTAATCGTTGGTTAATTAATTGTTGGACAGGGGGCAAATTCACAGTTAGGACCTTGGCGGGATACATAGCTTCCATCAGGACATTGTTTGGCTTCCTGGGTGCAAGCAACATCTTCTCGTGGCGCTGATGGAGAAAGTCAGGGTCTGTGAATTTGCTTGCACTGAAAGTGATGGTGGAGAGGATTTGATCAAATTTGTTGATTTCTCTCCCATTTGACACAATTCGATAAACATAAATATTATTTCCAAAAACTACAACTGCGTTCTCAAATCCATCAGAATTTCCTGTGACTTTTATGGCATCCACTCCATCCACTTTAATATTTAAAATCACTTTATTTGACCAAGAGTAATTTTTTATTGCTTCTTCCATTACTTCTTTTGAAGTGTCTTTAGTTGGGCTTACTTCAAAACGAATTCCAGCATCACTATCATTTAAAGGAGAAAGAAAAAATTCTCCCTGGCCATCACTCGGAATTGTGTATGCTCCTTGTTTTTCACCAGAAGCATAGGGAATCCAGGATTTTGGATATTTGAATGAATAATAATCCCCAGAATAGACTTGCCAGTCTGCGGTGAGATCAGGTGTATTTATTTTTTTCTTTTCTTCTTCGCTAAGAATTTGGGTGAAGCTTCTTCCATCTGAAGTTCTGCAAGAAGCGGGATAAGATTCTGCTACTGGATAACCAGCGGCTGCACAAGTTTCAAAATCTGTGATTGCATTAAGTTTTCTTTGTTCGAAATATTTAAAAGCTACACCCGCAGCAAAAATTAATCCTATTAAAATTAGCGCCAAAATAGCCAGTTTTTTAGGTAAAAATGTAGGAAAAGGATGAGCAGGAGTTCCAATGTTAGTTTGTTTTTGAGGTAAGTTTACAGGTTCCTCTTTGACAGTCGCATGCGCAGGTAGTTCCTTTTCAGGCAGAGGCAGGTCAGTCTGCCCATCTCTCGGCTGGGTAAATGGTTTTGGTAAAAGTTCTTCAGCCATTATAAATTGATTGCAATTATAACTAATGCAATTAGTGCCGCAACTTGTCCGATTATGCCCCAGGGCTTATCTAGTTTATTGTCAAATTTTTTCTGTAATCTGTAAAACCAATAGAAAATTGGGGGATTTTTTATTCCCCAAAAACTATAGGGGGCTGAGGCCCAGTCAAAGCCTTGGGAGGCGATTACAATTATAAATGCATATATTAAATTAGTCTCTGGAAATATAAATATAATAAGTAAGAGCATTGCGACGTAGCTTAGTGTTAAATCAGCAACTGATTGAATAAAGAAATCACTTTTGCTTTTAAGTTTTTTATTTGTTCCCGTGTCCCAATGGGGGAAAAGATCAGCTGCTACATGTGAGGCAATAGCTATGGGAATTGCTAAAGCGGGATTTCCTATTTTTGCGGCGATTACAGTTCCAATTATGGCGTGTCCGGTTGCTGTCATAACAATAGTATTTAGTATATTGTATCTAGTATTTCGTATCAAGTATTTGGGAAACTTGACAAAGACTAACTGCTGGGTCATTATTTAATTAATGGGTAAGAGTAAATTTATTATTCTTATTGTAATTGCATTTTTCTTTCTAACTGTTTCTACCTCTTTCGCGCACTATAGAGAAAGAGTTTTGGGAGTGGCTACTCCAAGTTCTCAAATAAAATTTCCTGAAGGAAATTCTTACGGCCCAGGATTTTTCCTGCCAGATAGTCCACTCTACGGACTTGATTTACTTTGGCAAAAAACCAGACTGACTTTCACGGCTGATCCAGTCAGAAAAGCACATATTAGAGCAAGCATAGCTGGGGAAAGGATAGCAGAGCTGAATGCAATGCTTTCAAAGAATGACCTAGATGCCATAAATGTAGTTTTGGCCAGAATGGAAAAAGAAGCGAGGGTAGGATCAAACGAGCTGAACGCTAGCGAAGAAACAGCAGACGTTACCCAGGAAGCAGCCAAGATTTTAAATGAAGCTATAAAAGCTCAGAGGAGCGTTCTTTTAAGTCTGGTAGGGCAAACTGATTCAGAGTTAAGTCTGAAAATAAGAGGAACCAGGGAAACGCTTCTAAGATCAAAACTCACAGTGGAGGATGAGCTGCCTGAATCAATGCTTAAAAAGGAAATGAAAAGAGAATTTGAAGCAGCGGCATTGGAAAGTCTAGAATATTCAGAAGAGCTAACAAATGAAGCAGAGTCTAATCTTAATGCACTAGGAAAGCTTTAAATTACTCCAATTCTTCTCTTTTTCTTGCAGCAAATAAAAACCACTGTTCAAAAAATCCAATTGTTCCTTTGAATGGGGCCTCTATTAGAAAGTCTATGACTAAAAGTATGAAATTTATTTGGGATATTCCTTCAGTAAGACCTCTTCCCACTCTTATAATTGGAATGAACAAAAAATCAAAAAAAGGAGTAAAAAGACTTTGTTTTTTTATAACAGAATAACTATTTGCTGCTTGGTAAATTCTGTATGAAAGGAAGGAAATTATTGCGATAAAAAAAATAAAAATTCCCTTGCTCACTACATTGAAATTCAAAAGACTTAGTATGTACCAAATGCCTCCAAAAGTTAAAACTATTGAGAGGAACCAGAGCATAGAAAAAAGATAGTCATATAATGTTTTTTTACCTTTTGATTTAAGACTAATGGACAAATGATTAGTAATGCTGGGGTCTTCCTCGAACAAAAGTTTTCTTATGTCTTTATAAATTATTTCAGAATTTTGTTGACCTGGAGTCCTGATTCCTAATCCCACCAAGACCATTATTAAAGGAGGAAGGGTTGTATTTAGCGCTATTGATGACCATTGGATTCCATCAAAAAATATACTTTCAAATGTTCCCTCAACAGCAAGAGCAAGGATGGCTTTTGTAGTTAGAATAAAAATAACACTCCGGACTATTGCCGTTTGAATAGTTCTTCTTATGAGTTGATATTTAGTATCACAGGTTTCAAATATTTTTTCCCTAAATTCCTTTTCATTTTTTACTAAGTTTTTTATATTTCCTTTTTCGTTTGAAAGGATATCATAGAGAATTAAAAAAGGCGGAGTTTTTTTCTTAATGTGATTTAAAATTCGCTCTTTTTTGGGATATGAAAGCTGGTGTTTTATTTCCTTGTATCCGCTTTCAAAACCGCTGAGTATTTCTGAGAAATTTTCCTCAGTTAGCTTTCCGAAAATTTCTCTAAAAAGTCTGAATTGCAAAAATGCTATATCGTCCTTTGCAAAACTTTTTCTGATAGCGATAAATACTTGAATATCCCTTGTTTGTTCCGAGTCATCATCAATAGTCAGAGAGTTTTTTAGATTCTTGAACATAAAATTTGCAACTGTGTTTTTTTCTTTGTTAGGTATTAGCGTATGGAGAATTTCACAAGAAAGTGTTTGAATAATAAATTCATTCAGATCTTGGCTTGAGATGAATTTTTTTCTAGAAATCTCGTTTTTTAATTTTAAGTAAAGAGAGATTGATGTTGAAACGTCAATAATGATTGACTCGGGAACTGTGGCATTAGGAAGATATCCTGCCCAGACGAGTTCCCTAAGAAGATCCTGGGCAAGTGCTTTTGAGTCTGCTTCAAGAAATAGCATTCTTTTAAGCATTCTTTCAATTGCGCGTCTGGGAATGGTTTCTTCGCTTCCGTAATCCATTGCGGTTCTGAACTTTTCATAAAAGGAGGCAACTTTTGAGATAAGGTGATTAACCACGATTTTATCATCGTCCTTTTCTTTTTCTTCTTGGTCAAAAACATTGATAAGTACTAGAGCAGAGGATGATAAAGGCTGAGAATCTTCCGGCATGAATGTAACTTTAAATTATATGGGAAGCCTGAGTTTTTTTCAAACGGTGTTTTAGCAAGTATTTATGGTTTGGGTTCCGCAGGAGCCGTTTCTTTCGCAGGCCTGAATTTTTGCAGTGCAGTTTTTATCTTTATTTTTAGCGAGATTTTTTGATTTTTGAAATGAACCGAATGTAATTCCTAACACAAACGCAATTACTAAAACAATTAAAACTTTCCTCTTCACTATAGATTTAGTATATCAGATGCATTTCAAATGCTATAATCGCAAAATGAAACTAAATGCAAAGGAATTGCGAACAATTAAATCAACACCAGCTAAATTTAAAAAGATTAAGAAAAACCCGATCTATATAGTTTTAGATAACGTTCTGGACACCTATAATATCGGTGCGATATTCCGTTTGGCTGATGCCGTAGCCGCGGAAAAGGTAATTATCTGCGGCCAAAGTGAGATTCCGCCTCATACTAGAATTAAAAAAGCTTCTATTAATACTACGGAATGGGTTAGCTGGGAATATGCTTCTTCTGCGAAAGAAGCAATTGACCAATTACGATTGACGATTGACCATTTGCAAGTCGTTGCAATTGAATTAGATAAGAGGGCAGTGCCGTATGATAAGTTTGATTATTCTTTTCCAATCGCTTTAGTTGTTGGCCATGAAACAACTGGAGTTTCGAAAGAGGTTTTGGACGTATCGGATGGAATCGTAGAACTTCCCATGTCTGGTGTTAACATTAGCCTGAATGTTATGGTTTCTCTGGGAATTGTTCTATATGAAATTTTGAGAAAAAACAACAATTAGCCCTCATCTTCTTCAATTAATTGAGATATTTTGATATACTTCCTCGTCTATGGCTTTAGAAAGACTAACAGTGGAAGATCAGGTAGCAAACGCACATTTGTATCAGGTCTGGGATCGGGAAGGCGTTGATGATGGTTGGTATTCTCAGATAAAAGATTTTAATTTTACAACTTTATTAAGAATAGAAGATTTGACGCAAAATCCTTTGCGTGGCACAAGTGTCTTAGATGTTGGTTGTGGAACTGGAGATTTTTTTCCTAATTTAAGAGAAGCAGGCGTAGGTGAATATCTGGGAATTGATGTTTTATCTCCTTCAATTGAAAAAGCTAGAACTAAATATCCCGATGGAGCATTTAGGCAAGGGGATTTTTTAGTAGAGCCTTATGGTGAAAAATTTGATTTTGCTTTCTTGTCAGGGGCATTAACCACAGCACTTCCTTCAGATAATACTGCTTTTATGATGAGAATGTTAGCTAGGATGGGACAAGTTACGAATAGCGGGTTTGCATTTAATTACTTAACAGGTACAAAGCAAAAATTAGAAGGAGTTCATCTTACGCATTTTTATTCAAGAGAACTTGTAGCACTTCTTTGTGATGAATTATTCCCAAATGCAGACCGTTTTGTTATACCGTCTCAACTAGGGCCAACCATGCAAGATACAGTATTTATAGTAAAAAAGCCTCTACCTGCCGCTAGTATATAATTAGACAATGAATAAGGTTTCCTCAATGCAGAAAATTGCTAAAGAAATTGAAAACTGCGAAATTTGTAAAACTGGAAAAAACGGGAAAGCTGTAGTGGGGGAAGGTTCTGCAAATGCAGAATATATATTTGTTGGTGAAGCTCCTGGGAAAAATGAAGCAATTGTCGGCAGGCCGTTCATTGGCCGTTCGGGGAAATTACTTAGGTCAATGATTGTTTCCATTGGTTTGAAAGAAGAAGATGTCTATATCACAAGTCCTGTTAAGTATTTACCGGATGCCGGCACTCCAAGCCCGTCCGATATTGCGCATGGGAGAACCCATCTAATGAAGCAGTTTGAAATAATTCAACCAAAATTAGTAGTGCTTCTTGGCCGAGTTGCTGCCGAAGGAGTTTTGGAAAAGAAAGTAGCAGTAGTAAAAGAACATGGACAAATTATCGAAGAAAAAGAAGGCATAAAATATTTTTTGACACTTCACCCGGCTGCAGTTCTGCGGTTTCCCTGGAAGTTTAAGAAAGACTTTGAGGAAGATTTTGGAAAACTGACAGAGCTCCTGAATCTTCATTAGTTAAAACCCAGAAATCAAAATCAGTAGGGGAATATTCCCAGTTCCACCATCCTGGATTACCATCGAATTTTATTTTTTGCTCCAAGTAAGGTTGCGACTGAACAAGAGCAACTCTTTCCAA
>CAZSXQ010000042.1:0-6470 GCA_964611415.1 uncultured Gammaproteobacteria bacterium | reverse complement strand
GTCTTTTTGCCCGTCAAATCCGTTTTGATTTGACACGCGATTTTCCTCTTTTAACCACTAAAAAAGTTTACTGGAAAGGCGTAATCCATGAGCTTTATTGGTTTATGTCAGGACAAACCAATATAAAATATTTGGTTGATAACAATGTTCATCTATGGGATGAGTATCCATATAAAATTTATATGGGAAAAGTTAAAAAAGGCTTGATCAAAGATAAAAAAGATTTGAGTAAAGACGAGTTTATTGGACGAATCAAGGAAGATAGGAAATTTGCCAAATCGTTTGGAGATTTACCAAGAATTTATGGTGAGCAGTGGAGGCATTGGCCCGCCCGCCATGCAAGACAGTTTACTGGCGTTGCGGGCAGGCCACTAGGAAAGGTTAAAGGCATAGATCAATTGGGTTGGGCTCTTAAGGAAATGAAAGATGACCCAAATGCAAAAAATTTGATAGTGAATTCATGGAATCCTGAGTATCTTTATACAATGGCCACGAATGAAGATGCCTCCAGATATCCGATTTGCCATAACATGTATCAAATGAGCAACCGCAACGGAAAATTATCTTTACAGCTTTATCATAGAAGTGCAGATTTATTCTTAGGAGTTCCATTTAATATCGCGTCCTACGCGCTTTTAACTTCAGTTTTGGCTCAGGTTTCAGGACTTGAGGCCGGCGAATTTATACATACTTTTGGCGATGTCCATATTTATGAAAATCACATTACGGCTTTTAAAGAGCAGTTGAAAAGAAAACCACGGCCTTTTCCAAAAATTAAAATAGACAAGTCAGTAAAAAAATTGGATGATTTTAGACCTGAACTGGTTGAATTAATCGACTACGACCCGCACCCAAGTATTGCCGCAGAACTTACAATTGCCGGAGGATTATTTGATCCCAAAACCGGCCGGATGGCAGTCTAAGAATGTTTAATCATGCGCCAATTGATTACGAATGTCCTCTTTGTCTAATTGTTAAAGGTGAAGACAATCCTGATTTTTATGCAAAAGTTTCGGATATTTTCTATAAAGATGAATTTTTAACTGCTTTTATTGGCGGAAAATTTTGGGAGAAAAATAAAGGCGGAGCAATAATAATTCCAAATAAACACTTCGAAAATTTGTATGATATTGACGAGCAGTATGGTCATAAGATTTTTGATTTTTCCAAGAAATTAGCAATAGCCTTAAAAGAAGTTTATAAATGTGATGGCGTTTCTACGCGTCAGCACAATGAGCCTGCGGGAAATCAGGATGTTTGGCACTATCACCTACATGTAACGCCAAGATATACGAATGATAATTTATATATTAATAATGACAAAAAATATTGGTCAACTGCTGAAGAAAGAAAACCTTACGTAGAAAAACTGAAAGAATATTTTAACTTCCGCCCTTGAGCCACTTAACTCCTCTTATTAAACCTCCAAAAACGTCATCTTTGGGATCGATCGTCATATCGGCAATTTCTTCTTTGGTTGGAACGCGGTTAACAAATTCAATATCAGGAATCTCGCTCACAATTCCCAGTGGAGTTTGTTCAGACCCTTCTCCCATAACTATAACCCCGGCAGTTGAAATGCTATCTACCAGGTTTAACTTTTCAAGCCGCATAATTCTTCCGAAAATGTCAGGTTTTCCTACATAATCCCTAAGAGGTTTGAATCCTGCCCACGTTACACCCATTCCGGTAACTCCTTTGCGAAGAGGCGCAAGTTTGCTGTCGGAAACCACAATTCCTAAATATTTAATTTTATTTTTTGTCCTTAGATATTGCCAGACTTGATTAACAGTTTTTTGAATATTCTCTGGCCAAAGTATAAAATATCCATCGCCATTTGATTCATCCACACCTGCACTTACCACAAAAGTGCTATTTGTAATAGTTAGATGAATTCCATACATCATAGAATGCTGGGGAAGATAAAATTGCGATTCTCGTTTCATCAAATCAACTTTTGAAGTTTTCCCGTCGTTTTTTACAACTCGTCCCTGACAGATTGCGATAATTTTTGACGTGATGATAACAACATCTTTCTCTTTGAGTTTTGGCAAATACTCATCCAAGATTTTATGTAAATTGTCGCCTACTACAACTTTTTTAGTTTTTATTGCTTTAACTTTCATTCCGTTTGTATTAACTCTAATATTCCATGTTCTTCTAGGAAAGCATGGTCAGCGCCATTTGGATTATTTGAAATTGGCCTTTTAATCCCTGCGATTGTACCATAGTGTAAAGCTGCATCGGCTAATCTTTCTATTACTGCGAATCCATTATGTGTTGCATTGTGTGTTAATAGTGGGACTCCATTTTCACCCACTAAGACAACGCCCACATGAAAACGTCTTGGATCTTCAGCCTTTGCAGGGTCATCAACTAAAAATACTATGTCTCCAGTTGCCATAGGTTCTCCAGGTGCAACATGAGTCGTATGTTCTTCGTCTAGCCAAAGTTCTCTTGAGCGGGGAGTTTCTAGGATAGCTTTTCCTAAAGATTCTACAACTACACCAGTAAAGAGCTGACAATTCATGCCATTTGCTGGATTTTCTTTTGCTTCTGGGATAGAAGTATTTCCCGGATGGATGTCAACCCTGTATGGAATTGGAAGATGTCTTCTTTCATTCTCTGGAGCTCTTGGTTTTCTGGCGAAGCTAGGAATTTCCATCTAAATTCTGATTCTTTTAAATACCTCTTTCGCTGTATAATATAATCGTTTAAACTCAATTTGTAAATATGATAAGTATAGTTGCGGCAATTGATAGTAAAAGGGGACTTGGGAAAAACAATGATCTTTTATTTAAGATACCTGAAGATTTTAAGAGAATGCAAAAGTTAACGATGGGCCATCCTATTATAATGGGACGGCGTACTTTTGAATCAATCGGCCGTGTTTTACCAGGACGTACTAATATTGTCATTACTCAAAATCCAGATTTTAAATTACCAGGTTTAGCTTCGCAAGGAGAGACCTTGCGAAGCTACGTGGTGGGTTCGTTGGAGGAGGGGATTGAAAAAGCAAAAGAATCTCCTGGATCGGATGAAATAATTATTTTTGGCGGGGGACAGATTTTTACAGAAGCAATTGAAAAAGGATTGGTTGATAGGCTGTACTTAACAGTTGTTGAAGGGGACTACGGCGCAGATACATTTTTCCCCGACTATTCAATGTTTAAAGAAGTTAGCAGGGAAGGTAAAAGCGATGAGGATTATAAATATTCTTTTCTAACTCTCGAAAAATAATCCTTCGGTATTCTCAGGACAAGCCCATATTGACAAGGAAATCTCCATGTTGTAAGATTAATTATGGAGCCACAAAAAACCTCATTTCTAATTTCTCTCACTTTTGACGACATTTTACTAATTCCCGGATATGCTGGTTTCTCTCGCTCGGAAATAGATTTAGCTACAAATCTAACTAAAGGTATAAAACTAAAAGCTCCTTTTGTTTCCGCCCCCATGGACACAGTTACAGAGTCAGAACTTGCTACCGAGCTTGCAAAGCTAGGCGGGATTGGAATAATTCACAGAAACTTATCTATAACTGATCAAGCAAATCATGTAAAAAAAGTATCAGCCCAAAAATTATTGGTGGGTGCTGCAGTCGGCGCCGGTGTAGGATTTGAAGATAGAGTTGAAGCATTAGTAAAAGCTGGAACCTCAGTAATAGTAGTAGATAGTGCGCACGGATACAGCAAACAAATAATTGATGTTATTAAATTTATAAAAAATAAATATCCGAAGATGGAAGTAATCGGAGGAAATATAGCGACAAGAGACGGCGCAAAAGCACTGATTGAAGCTGGTGCCACAGGGCTTAGGGTAGGAATGGGACCAGGAGCGATTTGTACTACTAGAATTATTTCCGGAATGGGAGTTCCGCAGGTTACAGCGATAATGGATACAGTAAAAGTTGCTAAAAAATTTGGAGTGCCAGTTATCGCAGACGGAGGAATTAAATATTCAGGAGACATGGTAAAAGCGTTAGCACTAGGGGCTTCAGCTGTAATGATGGGAAGTTTTTTCGCCTCATGCGAAGAAGCACCGGGAGAAAAAATAAAATTATCACGAGATCAGGTTCCGCATAGGTTTCAAAGTATTTTTGAGAAAAATAAAAAAACTTATTTATTTAAAAGCTACAGGGGTATGGGTTCAATTGGAGCCATGAAAGAAGGCGCAAAAATAAAATCTGAAGGAGAGTTTCATGGGAAAAGTTATAAAGAAAGAGTACTCGTCGCAGAAGGAGTTGAGGGATTAGTACCGGTTAAGGGAACGTTATCTGAGATTGTTGAGCAGGCAATTGGGGGAATTAAGTCCGGAATGTATTATGTAGGTGCAAAAAGTCTAAAAGAACTTTCAGGAAAAGCTAAATTTACTCAGATTACTCAAGCCAGTCTTACTGAATCGCATCCGCACAGCGTTTTAATTACAAATGCAGGACAAAACTATTAAAAAGGCACAAATTTTGGTCGTAGACTTTGGCGGACAAACCGCTCACCTCATAACCCGCCGGCTTAAAGATTTAGGAATTGACTCCTCGCTTATAGATCCAGATGATGCCCTTAAAATTTGCATAAAACAAAAACCTTCAGGGATTATTTTTTCAGGAGGACCAGCATCAGTTTATGAAATCTCTGCCCCTTCAATTGATAAAAAAATATTTGATTTAGGAATTCCGATTTTAGGGATTTGTTACGGATGGCAGTTAATGGCGCACTTACTAGGTGGAGAAGTTGAGTCTGGGGACAAAGAGTACGGACCCACTATACTTACAGTTTCTAAATTTGATTCTCTTTTTTACGGACTCCCAACTTATACAAAAGTAATTGAGTCACATGGAGACACTGTCAAAAAAGTTCCATCTGGGTTTACTGTAATCGCAAAAACAGAAACAGTAAAATTTGCAGGAGTAGAAAATAAAAATAAAAAGTTTCATGGAGTTCAATTTCACCCAGAAGCACATCACTCTGAGAAAGGCTCTGAAATGCTTGCAAATTTTGCAACAAGAATATGCAATCTTTCACTTCATCCCCAAAAACTAAATGTAGATGAAATGATCTCGGAAATTAAAGAAAAAGTAGGAAATAAAAAAGTGATTGGTGCTTTTTCAGGAGGAACCGATTCTGCAGTGGCGGGAGCACTCGTCGCAAAAGCAATCGGAAAAAACTTTATACCTTTTTTCGTAGATTCGGGTTTAATGCGCGAAGAAACAATTGGAAGAATTGAAAAAGATTTTCCGAAAGTTTTAAACGTCCCGGTTGAAATAATTTCTGCCCGCGATTTGTTTCTAACACGCCTTAGAGGCGTAACAGATCCCGAAGAAAAAAGAAAAAAAATCGGCGCTTTATATATTGAATTGTTTGAGCGGGAAATGAAGAAGCATAAGGATGTTAAATATTTGCTTCAAGGAACCACTTATGCTGATTTTATTCATTCACAGGGAAGTAAGCGATCGGCTCATATTAAGAGTCATCACAATGTAGGAGGTCTTCCGAAAGATATGAAGTTTAAGTTACTTGAGCCCTTGCGATATTACTACACAGATCAGGTTAGAGAGATTGGTGTAAGAATTGGGCTTCCCCGCGATATGGTTTATCAACAGCCATTTCCAGGCCCTGGACATGCAGTTCGAATTGTTGGAGAGGTGACACCAACGCGATTAGCTCAGCAGGTTCAAGCAGACATGATAGTGGTAGAAGAACTTAGAAAATCAGGCTGGTATAAAAAAGTTTTTCAATGCTGGAGTATTATGACTGGAACAAATTCCACCGCGGTAAAAGGGGACGGAAGATTTTACGGAGAAGTAGTGGCAGTGAGAATTATGAACACAAAAGACAGAATGAGTGCGGAGATAGCACGCATTCCATATCCGATTCTTGAAAAAATTTCTTCCCGAATTGTGAATGAAGTTCCAAATGTCTCACGCGTAGTTTACGATATCACGTCCAAACCCCCCGCGACTATGGAGTGGGAATGATATTCGAAATGTCATCCTGAGAGCAACGAAGGATCTTGAAAGATTCTTCACTTCGTTCAGAATGACAAACACTTTTTTCCTTGTTGCAATGGGCTATTTCATTTAATATACTCGGAGCGTAGCAACTAGCTGTTAGCGTCTAGCTTCTAGTTTGAAACGACGATGAAAGCACTAAAACAAACTGACCCTCAAATTTATAATTTAGTTAAAGCCGAAGAAGAAAGACAGAAATCAGTCCTCGAAATGATCCCCTCAGAAAATTACACATCCTCATCAGTTTTGGAAGCGCTCGGAACAGTTTTAAATAATAAATATTCAGAAGGTTATCCCAGAAGACGTTATTATCAGGGAAACGCTGTGGCGGACGAGGTAGAGCAGCTGGCAATTGACCGCGCAAAGAAATTATTTGGCGTTCCGTTCGCAAACGTCCAAGCACTGTCCGGAGCACCAGCTAATTCTGCAGTTGAAATGGCAGTTTTAAAACCCGGAGAAACTC
>CAZSXQ010000041.1:0-6684 GCA_964611415.1 uncultured Gammaproteobacteria bacterium | reverse complement strand
ACCCTCCTCGAATCACAGCTTCGTGTCTTCATTGCTCACTTTGTTCGCAATTTTGACTTTTTGCTGGATTCTCGTCTTGAAATTCCTTCGGAATTTCAGATAAAGATAGGGGTATTATACCATCTCAGACGCTGTATTCGTAGATTTTTCCTCTTTCGTGTTCAAAAGAAACCATTTGCATATCTGTCATTTTCTCAAAGTATTTCCTAATGGGGCGTAGTGAATTTCCGCATGCACTAATCAAGATTACATCGTTTTGCCGTAGGTTTGCTAAAACTTCTTTCAGAAATTCCAAGACTCTTTCTTCAACTTGTTTCAAACTTTCCCCGTTTGGAGGAGGGGAGTTATAGCCTCTATGCCAAAGTGGATATTCTTTGGGAAAAAGTCTTTCTGTCTCCTTTTTATTTTTGCCAGTTAGGTCTCCATAATCTCTTTCCATAATTCTGGGATCTGCAACTGTCTTTACTTCTAAATGAGGTTCAAGAACTATTTCTAGTGTATGTTTTGACCGTGTATTTGTAGCCGAAAATGCTTTCGTAACTTTTTCATTTCTTAGTTCATCTCGGATTTTCTTTGCTTCTTCAACTCCGCCTTCTGTGAGATCAGGATCACGTTTCCCAGAAAAAATCCCCTCAAGATTATCCGTAGTCTGTGCATGTCTGAAAAGAAAAATTTTACCCATAAGTTAATTATTTACCAAATACTATTTACTATTTACAAGTTTGGAACTACGATTTGATTATATCTTAAAACAAATAGTAAATGGTAAATCGTAAATTGTATATGAATATATTCGATCTGATTTTCCCAAAATACTGCGTAAATTGCAAAAAAATTGGTGATTTCCTCTGTGTTAACTGCTTTTCAAGGCTATCTTTTGACACTAAAAATATTTGTTTAGTTTGCGGAAGTCCCTCTTTTGATGGTCTTACTCACCCAAGATGCAAAAGCACTTATAAAATTGAAGGTTCATTTACAGGCGTTGTGTTTAATCAGGTTTCTAAGAAGTTAATTTATCAATTCAAGTATAAGCCTTATTTGTCAGGATTAAAAAGCTTTATCGGAGATTTACTTTATGAGTCTTTAATTCAGAATGAGGAGTTTAACAGAGTAATTAATAGAGATATCATTTTTGTCCCGATTCCCCTAAGTTCTGGTAGGTATAGGAAAAGAGGCTATAATCAGGCAGAAATTTTAGCAAAAGGACTATCAAAGAAGTTTGGATTTGAAATTCACAATTGCCTAGTTCGTGTTAAAGAAACACGGTCCCAAGTTGGCTTAAATAAAAAAGAAAGAAAAGATAATGTCCACGACGCGTTCAAAATCATAAATCATAAATCTTCAATCATAAATCGCAATATTGTTTTGGTCGATGATGTTCTAACAACCGGTTCAACATTTTCTGAAGCGTGCTCAGTTCTAAAACATGCTGGAGCAGGGAAGATTTGGGCACTAGCATTTGCAAAAGAGGATTAGCCAATAAAAAACCCTGAAGCTATATTAAATGTTTATTTCTGAATGCGAATCCTGAACTGCTTTTAAGATACTTTTCAAACTGTAATGCTTTGTTTTTAGAAGTAAATGCGGAGTAAAAGACTAATTTTAAAGGCCTTAGGTTTTTAGTAGATTCAACTGAACCATCCTGATGGGACTTAAAACGAGATTTCAGGTTATCGGAGAACCCGTGATAATAACTGTGGTCTTTTAATTGGAGAATATACACGTAGTACATGAATTTATTGTACTACTAACAAAAAATGCCCCACTTCGCTTAACAGCTTCGTTAGGGGCACTCTTCGCTTCTTTTTCAATAGCCTTTTATTTTTGAAGTGTGGCTTGCCACTTCGTAGCCCCTCTTCGTAACACTACGATAGGGGCGAAGAGTGGACATAAGCGAAGACAAGTGGAACCAACTTGAGGATTATGTTTTCAAGTGGAACGAAACATTAAACAGTAGAAGTAATCTTCTTTCTGCAACTAACTAGCCTCGTCGTTTTTTTCTTCTGTTACCACATACTAGTTTAGGATTCAGATTTTATAGGCATAGGGGACGGGTGGCATAATCTTATCTACCATGGTGTAACTATTAGGTTATTGCGCTTATACAACCGGGGAGTTTCATGGGGAGTTACACCATAGTTGCCTATGACTTTCCCATCACTTATACCATTTACTTACACCAGGGAAATAGTTAATCGCAGGCTCAAGAGGGCTACTTCCTTAAATACATATTCTAAAATACTCTTTTTCGTTAGAATCGTTAGAAATTTAGGTTATAAGGCGTGTTCTTTATCAAGAAGAAACTGTTTGTATGCTTCGCTTACTTCCTTCATTGTTTCTGGATCAAAGTATTCTTTTGAATTAAAACCTCGTAGCTCATAAGTTCCATCTGCAAGCTCATATACCCAAGCGTAAAATATCCTGTCTGGTTTGTCTTGAAACATAATTTGTATATCTTTACCACCGCCTATATTATCGTTTATTGTTACTACTACAAACTTGCTTTTGTAATAGCTCTTGTCAAAAGCATCTAAGCCTGTAATAATCCCCTCTCTGCGGTCTTCTTTAACAGCAGCTATAGAGATACTAATATCGCTACTATCATTAGCAAGGTAGGCATTTAACGCTTTACGCAGGTATTGAACATAAGGTTTTTTATAGACTTGGTAGTATTCCTCAAGTTCTTTTTGATTCAGGTCAGATGTTTTTATCTCTTTGAGTTCAATAGGCGTTTTTTCTGTTATAGATGATGGAGGCGTGCTGTTTATACGGGAATATCCAACAGCAGCAATAGCGATAATGAGAAAAATGACGAGCGGTAAATATAGCTTAGGTGATAATTTTATTTTGCTTTTCCAATTCATAGGTATATTTTATATTATAGTCTAGTCTATTGAGGACAGATGGGAGTGCCAAATCTATCTTCTACACAGTTTGAATACGGATCCCCACCGGATGATAACCAATTGAGGGGAAATAAAATTATACTACTGATTGCTGATGTAATTGGGTGCAAGCCTGGAAAGAAATAATCTATCATTTGAAAAAACAGGAGGACAATTGGTGCAAGAACAACTGTCAATATAATCAATCCAAATATATTGCCAATATTATCTTTAATTCTATAAAAAGCTTCAATCAATAAGTCTCTCATTTATCAAAATCATATTATTAAGTGTCTAGCTTTACCGTAAGTCATACTCCAATGGAGTAGCTCTATAATACAACCCATTCTTCGTAAAATGCAAGATATATCTGGTAAAGAAATAGCTTTCAATTTATTAAGCTATGGTGAATGAATTACAACTTTCTTTACGAGAGACTAGCAAAAAGGATTGAGCAATTAAGGAAAGAAAAAGGACTAACCCAAGAAGAGCTTGCAGCGAAAGCAGGTTTGCATAGAGCTTACTTTTGGGATATAGAAAACGGGCGTAATACTTCTATTAAAACTGCGTATAAAATTGCTCGTGCTTTAGGCGTAAAACTGTCCGAGCTATTTGATATTTAACCCATTTCTTCCACCACTATTTCTGTCTTTGGGCTAGTAGTATAATTACCTTGCATAAAAATTGAACAATGGAAGCGTTAAATACATTTTGGCAAATAAATTTTTGGGGAATTGTCGGAACGATTACTGGTGTAGTAGGATTATTTGTAAGCTGGTTTACCTTCAAATATAACACCCCAAACATAGAAATAGACAAGATGGATTTAGTTATTCCAGATTGGGCAAAATCTAACTGGAAAGGCAAAGCCATAAATGACTTGAAAAGCTCTTTTTTGGATTATGAATTAGAAATTGTAATTAGGAATAGACGGGGTGGTGCAGGCTCTATTGATAAGCCAAATCTCTTGATAAAAATTCCTGATGGGAAACATCTTCTATTCCTTCCCAAATATAGAATTATTGTTGTAAATCCACAAACAGAACATACCGAGTCAAAAAAAGAAAGTGAAAACATTACAAATATTTGGACAGTGAGACACGGTCGTGCATTTAACTTAGGGGGTGGAGAAAAGGTAGATGAAAAACTTGAGTATGAAGTTGAAAAGCCAGAAATGATTTATGCAATCGTTCAGAACTTTGATAAGTTGCAATACTTTGCAGAATATTGGGATAATAACGGGAAGCATTACGAGAAAAAAATTGAAAGAATTGTCAACGAGAGTGATCTAATAAAATAGTAGGTTAAAACCTACCACTCGCATAATCAAATGTTATAATTGCCTCGTGAAAAAGGGCTCTCGTGAAATCTATTTCAAAAATGCGATTCTTGAGGTTAAAAAAGAAGCAATTCAAGTAGAAGTAGCTAAGTTAAGAAAAAAGTGGGGAATCCCTAATCATGGGTTTAGAGAAAGTGAATCATATGATAAATGGTTCAACGCTTTAATAAGTGAGAAAATACTCAAAACCACTGCTTCCCCTTCGTTATACTCTGTATTCTTAAATGAGATTGAAAAAACCTTATTGCCGATAGCAAACAAGCCAAGTTATTGGCGTTATTTCTTCGTTAATTACTTAACAACAGGCTTGGTAAAAGAAAAAATTACTTATCGTTCTGGAAATACCCCTCTTACCCCGAAAATTAAGCTAGTTGAGAATGTTTTGAGCTTAGAGATAAATTCAAATACAACTCTTGAAGACATTCAAAAATCGTGGAGTAAAATTCATGCAGTTCAAAAGACCTTACCGGACTATTATCCTAGTAGAAGAAAAAGGAAACTTGATAGAGATCTAGAGTTGCTAAATAAAACAGAAAACCAAAAACTGAAGAAATACTACGATAGCTCTATTCCTAATGATGAAGACGAAGACTTTAGCCTAGAAGCATCTCATAAAGCTCTACAGCGTATTAGAAAAGCCGTTAAGGGACATTAAACAGCTTTTTCTTAATGTCCATAACCTTCACCCCCTCAAACCTATTATTAACTCACATGCGATAGGGCTAGCCCAAGCAGTTAATTAACAGAAAACAGTCTCTTGAGAGCCCTATCCTCGGAGGCTGTTTTTTATTGTTTATGGAAATAAATAATTACAACCTATCGGTTGAGAAAGCGAGAACAGCTTTAGGAGAAAAAGGTAAGACTATGACTGATAAACAGATTCTTGATTTATTGGAATTGCTACGAGTAGTATGCGATAAAGCTATTGACTCGGCAATTAGAAATGCTACGCTAGATAAATCTAGCTTTTAGTTATGAAAACACGAGCAATTATCTATACAAGAGTATCCTCGGACAGACAAGTGAAAGAAGGAAATGGCTTAGACAGCCAAGAGTTAAGATGTCGCAGATTTGCAGAAGATAATGGATACCAAGTTATAGGAGTTTTTAAGGAAGAAGGTGAATCTGGAGGGCTATTTGAAAGGACGGCTATGAGAAGAGTTCTTCAATGCCTAGAAGATAATGATTCCGGTAATGAAAACGACAAAATAGTAGTTATATTTGATGATTTGAAAAGATTTGCTAGGGATACCGAGGTGCATTTCGGATTAAAAAAAGAGATTTATGGTAGGAATGGCAGAGTAGAATGTCCTAATTTTAGATTTGAGGATAGCCCTGAAGGAAAATTTGTAGAAACTGTTATGGCAGCCACGGCAGAACTTGAAAGAAATCAAAACAAAAGGCAAGTAATTCAGAAGATGAAAGCAAGACTTGAAAGAGGTTTTTGGACATTTATGCCACCTGTCGGGCTAAAGAACTTTCAAGATCCTATTGTTGGTCGGGTATTGGGTAGTGACGAGCCTATTGCGAGTATCCTCAAGGAGGCAATTGAAGGATTTGCCCAAGGAGTATTTGTCACCCCCTACGAAGTTAAAGAATTCATCTTAGCCGAGTATAAAAAACATGGAATAAATAGAAAACTGTCTCTTAGTGGAACTATGCAGATATTGAGAAACGAACTTTATTGTGGATATATTCAATATCTTCCATGGGGAATTGAGTTCAAAAAGGGAAAACATAAAGGGTTTATAACTCTTGAAACTTACTTGACCGTGAAAGACAGACTTGCGAAACGATCCAAAGGGTTAGTGAGAAAAGATTACAGTTTAGATTTTCCATTACGGGGATACACAATTTGTTCAAGCTGTGGCAAGCGTTTAAGAGCAAGTTTTAATAAAGGCAGAGGCGGATACTATGGTCATTATTGGTGTCAAACTACTGGCTGTCCCTACCGATACAAAAATACTCGTAAAGAGAAGATGGAAATTATGTTTGAAGATTTACTAATGACAATAAAACCAAGCGAAGAATTGATAGATATTACAAAGCAGATTTTAATTGAAAGATGGTGGAAAAGACTGGAGCAGCAAAAAGAGAAAGAATCAAGTTTAAGAATAGAGTTAAGAGAGATAGAGTATAAAAAGGGAAACTTTCTTAACCGTATAGGAAAAACTATAGATGAAAGCTTGATATCCGAGTATGAAGGAGAAGTCCGAAAGCTTTCAGTAAGAGAAAAAGAAATCAACTCTCAATTGGGCTCAAGAATAGATAAAGAAGTATTTGGAACCGCTGTGGAAAATGTTTTTGGGATTCTTAAAAAGCCTCAAGAGATGTGGAGAAGCGAAGATTACAGAGACAAAACAAGTATTCTTTTAATGTATTTTGGTGAAAATCTTAAATATGATTTTGTGGAGGGTTTTGGAACCGCTAGTTTAGCCTATCCTATCAACAAAATAGGCG
>CAZSXQ010000040.1:3773-6754 GCA_964611415.1 uncultured Gammaproteobacteria bacterium | reverse complement strand
AGGGGTTGGAGAAGGCGTAACTGGTGCAAAGGGAGCAGGGGGAAGTGCTGGAGCAATTGCAGGGAGACTGCCAGGAGAAGTAAGCGAAACAATTGGCGTAGGAATAGGTGTCGGGCCTGGGGGCGCAGGCGGAGGAGTGGTGATTGGTTTAGGCGCTGGTTTTACTTCTTCATAATCGCCGTTTGCTACTGCTTCATCAAAACCCTGTTTTTTACCAGTGCCTACTATTTTTCCTGTTTCATCAACTAAATCAACTCTTGGGCGCCCATCTTTAAAATCTGTTTGAGCTGTGAGTATTTTCCCCGTTTTTGTATCCTTATATTTTTTTCCCTCGATAGGATCCGGTTTAAATCCTTCGCCTTTTCTAATTTGCTCTAATAATTTTTCCCTGACTATTGTTTGTTTTTCGCCGGTTCTTAGATTAGTTAAAGTCACCTCATTTTCAGTTAAATCAGCTAGCTCGGGAACATATGATTTTTCATGAATATTAGAAACATAAACCATGTCTCCTGAGGAAATATCAATTAAATTCATTCCTAAGCGGAAATCCGTAATTTCAATAGGTTCTTCTGTAGCTTCCGCAGGCTCGGGGAGTGCTGTTTCGGCTGGAACTAGTTCGGGTTCAGACGCAGGTGCACTGGCTAAGTCCTCTATAGATTCTGCTTCTGCAGCTAGCACTATTGCGGTTCCGTCTGCTGGAACAGATTCTGGCGCAGGAGTTATCCCAGATGCTTTTTCTTTCGGAAGGATTAGCTCTCTTCTTTTATTGATGTTTGCCGCTGCCTGTTCGTAATCCTGTAAATCATCTCCTGAGGTGAGTCTTGAATCAGCTTGTATCCTTCTGTATTCATCCTGCACTTTTGCGTTAAAGATTAGGGGGTCAAGTCTTTTAGGAAGCCTTAGGTAATCCTTTGAAACTTTATTTAGGATTCTGATATTTTCTGAAATCTCATCTTTTTGCTCAGGAGGAAGGTCTCCTTTTTCCGCCTGTCCGATTAAGAATTCTAGTAAATCATCAACCGGCACATATTCTACCGGATGGTGTCTCCTGCTATATGCGTCAACAACTGTTACTCGACGGGAATCTCTTCCGCGGTCTAAAGTTTTTTCTTTAGCTTCCCGTATTCTTTCCCTTGCTGCTTCCTGCTGGGGAGTTAATTCAGTCGCAGCTTCAAAAAAGGCAAAAGAAGAATTAAAGGCCGTTAAAGCCTGTTCTCTTGTGGGACCAGCTTCAGCTCTTCTAGCCTCAGAAGCTCGGATAATCCCAGCATCTATTCCTGTTGGTGCATCTGTCATAGCAAATTATGAATTATCTTGAGATGGTACATTTCTGGCAACAGTCACGTTATTAAGATAAAGCTGTCTGAAATCTGCAAAAGCATTCGTAAAGACTTCCTCCGCGTTTGGCATTTTTTCCTTCAAAAATTTGTCAATTTCTTCGCGGGGTTTTTTCTCTTCGTTTAGCTTCATGAAAGCCTCAAGATGTTCTGCGGGCATATTGTCAACGATGACAGTTGTTAAATAGCTATCAAGTCTGGCGTAAAGTTCCTTAATCATCTCTTCCTTTGTCACGTCATCTAGAGTCATGTTTGCGTCAGCAAGAATGCTTTCCAAAAAACTTCTTATTTCTTGTGGAATTTCTATATTTTCCATAATTCACCTCCTTTGTATTTAGTTTTGCACGTAAAACACGGCAAAACTAAGCTTATATTCACTAAGCTATTATTGCTTGATATTTTCATTAAATTTTCCTTATAAATTTAGTGTTGCACACGGCTAGATCAAATGCAATATGAGAGGTTTTTAAAACTTGTAGAAGTGTTTATCTAGATCGACTGAGTTATTAATAAATGTTACTCCCTCTTGTTCTAGCAACTGTTTTTGAACGTCAAGTCCTCCAAAAGCATATCCCGGAGCTAGTTTTCCAAATTTGTTTACAACTCTATGACAAGGGATATTATCCGGATCTTTATTAATATGAAGAGCATAGCCTACAACCCTGGGATTTGTAATCCCTATAAGTTTTGCTATTTCACCGTAAGTTGACACTTTTCCCTTCGGGATTTTAGAAACTATTTTATAAACTTTATCAAACGTATTCATCTTATAAAAAATATCCAAAAAAGTACGGCAACAATAATTCTATAGATACCAAAAGCAGTAAAGCTATGGTTTTGTAAATATTTTACTAAAAGTTTGACTGACAGCGCTGCAAAAAAGAATGATGCTATAAAACCTATTGCGAGCATCAATAATTCATTGCTCGAAAAATTAAGTTTGGTCTGAAAAATATCCAAGCCTGTCGCTGCTGCCATGGTTGGTACTGCTAATATGAAAGAAAATTCTGCGGCTGTTTTTCTGTTTGTCCCAAGTAAAAGTGCACCAAGAATAGTAGCCCCTGCCCGGGAAACTCCGGGGATTACAGAAACAGATTGAAAAAGTCCAATAATAAATGCATTCTTTAAAGTTATTTGTTGTAAGTTTGAAGATTGTTCGTTTGTTTTCTTTGACTTATTCCAATATTCCAAAGCGATAAATGCAAGCCCGCCAATAAAAAGTGCCAAAACAGTAATCATGCTGTTTCCAAGAAGAACATCTTTGATTAGTTTGTAAAAGAGTAGGCCGACAAATGCGCTTGGTAAAAATGCTATTAAAATTTTTGGCCAGATTTTGGTGTTTAGAAGGGTTTTGTAATATAAAAAGACAATTGAGAGAATTGCTCCAAGCTGAATTATAATCTCAAAACTTTTAACGAATTCAGTTTGTTCTATGTTTAAGATTTGAGAAGCGAGAATGAGATGTCCAGTAGAGGAAACTGGTAAAAATTCAGTTACGCCTTCAACGAAAGAAAGAATTAATGTTTGGATTAAATCCATCAAGAAAATTATATCAAATGGTTTGTTCGGGGTCCCGTCTTGTTTCGAAGCCGTCGGGTATCCGCATTTACTCTACGCGCTAGCTAAGCTTTGTTTGAAATATCA
>CAZSXQ010000040.1:0-3763 GCA_964611415.1 uncultured Gammaproteobacteria bacterium | reverse complement strand
GCGGTTTTTCCCGCAATGATTTTTATAAAGCCTTTTGAAATATCAAAATATTCCCGCGTCGCTAAGAGAAAGTCTGCTCCAGACTTAGTTTGAAAAATCAACCAAAAAATATGCAGACTTTCTGTTGTTTCGTAAATGGAATACCCACCGGCTCTTTCAAGGTAATCTAGCAACTGATATTATATGTTTGTATGGAAAATTTAGAAAAACTGGCAAAATTTATACGCTATTACTGTTTGGTTTCAGCAACGGCGGCTGGCTCTGGACATCCTACATCATCTCTTTCAGCAGTAGATTTAATGACTGTTTTGTTTTTTGGAGGATTCTTAAAGTTTGATTTAAAAGATCCAAAATATCCCGGGAACGACAGAATTATTTTTTCAAAAGGGCATGCATCATCTCTTTTTTATTCACTTTGGGCTGCAGCAGGAGAAGTTTCAGAAAAAGAACTTTTAGAATACAGGAAGTTTGATTCTCCGCTTGAAGGGCATCCAAGTATGGAATTTAAATTCACAGAAGCTCCCACGGGGTCTTTAGGTCAAGGGCTTTCAATCGGAGTTGGAATTTCACTGTCGGCAAAACTTGATAAATTGCCATTTAAAACATATGTCTTAATGGGTGATTCAGAAATGGCAGAGGGATCGGTATGGGAAGCAATCGAAATTGCATCTTTCTATAAACTAAATAATTTGATTGGAATAATTGACGTAAATAGGTTGGGGCAAAGCAGGGAAACAATGCTGGGGCATGATGTTGAGACTTATCGGAAAAGAATTTCTGCTTTTGGATGGGAAACTATTGTAATAGACGGCCATAATTATTCGGAAATTTCAGATGCCTTCTCTAAAGCGGAGGCTTCCGACAAGCCGGTAATGATTATTGCAAAAACCATTAAAGGAAAAGGAGTAAGTTTTTTAGAGGATAAAAATGGTTTTCACGGAAAAGCTCTCCCCCAGGAAAGAATGGGGGAGGCGAAGCGCGAGCTTGGCGAGATTGATAAATCAATCCGTGGGGAGATTGCAATGCCTCCCAAAATAAATGAGGAAAAAAAAGATAATTTCCCTCACTCTTCTCATGTCGCACAATATAATTTAAGAGAGCCAGTTGCTACGAGAAAGGCATATGGTCAAGCCCTTGCAGATATTGGATCATCCAACACTTCCCTAGTTGTTCTTGATGGTGAAACTTCTAATTCAACTTATTCAGAAATTTTCGCCCAAAAATTTCCGGATAGGTATTTTGAGATGTTTATAGCAGAGCAAAATATGAGTGGTACTGCTTTAGGTTTTGCAGCCCGGGGAAAGATTCCTTTCGCGTCAACCTTCGCTGCCTTCTGGACAAGAGCGCATGATCAAATAAGGATGGCATCTATTGCTCACGCAAATATTAAGTTTGTCGGAAGTCACGCAGGAGTTTCAATTGGAGAAGACGGGGCATCTCAAATGGCGGTTGAGGATATAAGCATGTTTAGATCTTTAATCGATTCGACAGTTTTATATCCGAGTGATGCTAATTCTACTCAAAAACTTGTGGAGCAAATGACAAATCATAAAGGACTGGTTTATTTACGGACAACCAGGATGGAAACGCCAGTTATTTATTCCTCAGACGAAGTTTTTAAAATAGGCGGAAGTAAAACATTAAAAAGTTCTATGGAGGATAAGGCAACAGTTATCGGCGCAGGAATTACTCTTCATGAAGCACTCAAGGCCTACGAAGAGTTAAAAAAAGAGGGGATAAGTATAAGAATAATTGATTTATATTCTGTTAAGCCCATAGATTCTACGACGCTAGAAAAAGCAGCACAGGAAACGGGTTTGATAATCGTTGTTGAAGATCACCGTCCAGAAGGAGGAATTGCAGATGCTGTCCGTGCTTGTTTATTTGATTCAAAAATCCCGGTCTACGGTTTGTCCGTTAATAAATTGCCTCGAAGCGGATCCCCTTCGGAACTATTAGCCTATGAAGAGATCGATAAGGATGCAATTGTAAAAAAAGTAAAAGAAATTTGTTTTTGAGCCGCTAGACATTCATATTGAAAAATGATGTTTATAAGCTAAGCGCTGAGGTCGCCGACAAAATTTCCGAGACTGCGCGCGCGGAAAGAGATTTGATCGTACCCGGCTCTATCCCCGCAAATTCTCGCTTCGAAAATTTTGCCAGCTCCCCCCGCTTAAAATAACAAATTGACGAATTGAATATTCACCAAAGGTTTGACAGTAAACAAATTGAAGTGAGATTATAAAGATATGATTAGAGTTGCGATAAATGGATACGGAAGAATCGGAAGAGTCGCTCATAGGGTGATTCTTGAGAAATATAAAAGCAAAATTGATGTCGTTGCTATAAACGCAGGTTCTTCAACGGATCTTAAGGGATGGATGTATCTACTAAAATATGACAGTGTTTATGGAAAACTAAAGGATGAAATATCGATTGAGCCAACAAAGGAATCAAAAAATGACTATTTAGGTAAAATCGTTGTAAATAAAAGAAGAAAAACCCAGGTTTTCTCTCAAAAAGATCCATCACTTCTTCCCTGGGAGGATCTGAAAGTAGACGTAGTAATTGAGTCCACCGGGCATTTTACAAGCCATGATGATTTAAATCTTCATTTAAAAGCAGGTGCCCGAAGTGTTGTTCTATCTGCGCCTGCGAAGGGCGGAAATATTGAAACTTATGTTTTATCTGTTAATGATAGTGAGTATTCCGGATCGAACGTAATAAGTAATGCATCTTGTACAACAAATTGCATAACTCCTGTCGCTAAGGTAATTGCTGATAAGTTTGGCATAGAAAAAGCTATGATGACTACGATTCATGGATACACCCAAGACCAACGCTTACAAGACGGCGGGCATGAAGATTATCGACGTGCACGCGCAGCAGCGGAAAATATAGTTCCTACTTCAACAGGTGCCACAAAGGCTGCAGCAAAAGCGCTCCCTGAGCTTGAGGGAATCTTTGATGGTCTTGCTATTCGAGTCCCAGTACCTGTGGGATCTCTTTCAGATGTCACATTCTTACTTAAAAAAGAAGTAACAGTTGAAGAAGTTAATAACGCGTTTAAAGCCGCAGCCAGTTCGAGTTTGTTCAAAAACATTTTGCAGGTAACTGAGGATCCGATTGTTTCTTCGGATATAATCGGCAACTCTCACTCTGCAATTGTGGATTTAAGTCTTACTCAAGTTGTTGGCGGGAACATGGTAAAAGTTATAGCCTGGTATGACAACGAATACGGCTATGCAAACCGTTTAGTTGAAGAAGTTTTAATGGTAGGGTCTAGGACTCAAGCGCGCTGATTTTTTCAATTCTTCTTACATGGCGGGATTCGTTTGAAAATGGAGTATTTAAGAAAAGCTCAACAAGTATTTTTGTAGTTTCCTCATCAGTGATTTCAGACCCAAAAGATATTATATTTGCATTATTGTGCTCGCGGGCTAATCGGACATTTTGTTCAGAAATTCCTAGGAATGCGCGGATTCCTTTTATTTTATTTGCCACTATACATTCCCCTGCTCCTGATTTTCCGAGTACAATTCCGAACGAGCCGGGATTTTCTGCCACTTTTTGAGCTGCCAGGGAAACAAAATCAGGATAATCGTCATCCTTGTTGTAATCATATGCTCCGCAGTCTTCAACTTGATAACCTTTTACTTGAAGAAACGTTTTAATATCTTCTTTAAACTCAAAGCCTGCGTGGTCTGTTGCTAAGTAAACTTTCATCCCGTTTAGAAGCAGATCGCGATCTGCTTATGCCTCC
>CAZSXQ010000039.1:0-6896 GCA_964611415.1 uncultured Gammaproteobacteria bacterium | reverse complement strand
TCTAGCTCTTTTTTTGCTTCATCAACTCCGGCTACATCAGCAAAAGTAATTTTTGGTGTGTCTTTACTGTAAAGCTTGGCTTTTGATTGTCCAAAAGAAAAAACGCTATCCTGAGCTCCTCTAGCTTGACGGAAAATAAAGTAAAAGAATCCAACCATTAAAAGTATTGGAAGAACTGATGCTAAAATATTAATCCAATTATTTACTGTGGTCTTATCATTTATGGAAACGCGTGTTTTATCAAGCTGAACTCCGGCGTCTTTGAAGAGAGTGTATATGTTTGAACCGGGTTCTTTAAAGGCCTGAACCGATTTTCCATCCTTTTGTTTTAGAACCAGCTTATTATCCAAAACGTCTATCTCTTTAACATTTCCGCTTTTTACTTCTTGAATAGCTTGTGAGAGAGGAATTGTGGTTTGGTTATCCAAAGGCTGATTTATACCCATGAAAAGAAATGCTAAGAATAGGAAAACTGCTCCGTAAATAAGAAGATTTTTCCAGTTTTTAAGTTTGTTTAAACCTGGAAATAGTGGTTTTTTGGATTTCCTGCCGTTTGCCATTGAGTGTAAATTATACCACAATCAAGCCTGAAAGGCTAGATAAAAGATGATAAATTATATCTCAAAAATAGGATTTCGAAGTTCAGATATTAGATTTTATTTTTAATTTATTATTTATCAAACTAGGCCCATTTTTTGTTTTACTTCAGTTAAGGTTTGACCGGCAACTTCCCGGCAAATCTTGGTATGTTTTTCAATCATTCCGTCTAAATCAAACGAAGATTCAATTTCCGCTCTTTTTTCTTGAATTGGTTTCAAAACTTCAAAAATTGCGTCGGCTATCTCTGGCTTCATCTCCGAATATCTTATATTTTTATCTCTATAATCCTGAGCATATTTATTGTACAAATCTTCTTTATTAAGTATTCGGAGTAACGTAAATAAAGTCGCCACTCCGCCTGTTCTTGGCACATCTCCTCCAAGAGCTCCTGAGTCAGTAGGAACTGCTGCCAAACGCTTTTTTATAGTCTCTAAATCATCAGTTAAGTTAATAAAACTCCCTTCCGTAGACTTTCCCATCTTTCCTTCCCCGGTCAAACTAGGAACATATTCAGCCGGAGTCTTAAATCTCTGTGGTTCTGGAAAAGTTTCGCCAAACATATCATTAAACTTTCTGGCAATTTCGCGGGCCACCTCCAAATGAGGCTCTTGATCCCGACCAACAGGCACTAAATCTGCTTTATAAAGAAGAATATCCGCCGCCATCAATACCGGATAAAATAAAAGCCCCATGTTTACATACTTTGGGTGCTGAGCTTTCTTTTCCTTATATGTAGGCAAATCCTCAAGACGCGAAACCGGATAAACTGTAGACAAAAGATAAGCTAATTCCGCATGAGGAGTTGTTGATTGGATTTCGATAAGACACTTCTCTGGATCTAATCCTGCAGCTAAATAATCCAAAAGTACATCTCGAACGTTTTGCTTCAAGGTTTTAGTATCATAAGGAGTCGTGAGAACATGCAAATCCATTATCCCAAACACACAATCATATTGATCCTGAAGCTCTAACATTCCCTTTACAGCACCAAAATAGTTACCTAAATGAAGGCGTCCCGTAGCTCTAATTCCAGAATAAACTTTTCTTTTCTTATCCATATTTTCCTTTCTTCTTTAATAGATCAAAGTAGTCTTTAAATACTTTTACAACTGGCTTGTAATTACTTTTAAAAAAATTCTTCCCAGCCTTAAAAAAAACTATTTTACTATCCAAAATTATCATCCTTTGATAACTTTCAACTTTTTCAATTAGAAAAAACGAATAGTTTTTCTTGTAAACTAACTTCCTACTGAGCATATTATATTCCTCTTTAGACCCAAATCCAAGTCTAATAAGCTTTATTCCCTCTTCAGTTTTTCTATTTAGCAATTTTTTATAACTATTTGGAATTGGTTTTTCTATTTCTTCTCTCAATAGCATTGTTGCTAAAATCTCATTTTCTGTGCGAGACAAATGATCTTCTACTTCTTTTAGAATTTCTTTTTTATTTACTGGAAAAATAATCATACTAACTCCTTATAAACATAAATCTAAATGTTGCGTATAAAGCTCCTCCATCCTGATCAAATATGACAGCTCGATCTGGAGAGATGGGAATTGGTCTTAGAAGAAAATTATCCAAACCTCTTTCGTTCATAAATTTTAATGCTATATGAAGACTTCTAATGTCGTATCTATAGGAAGCGATTGGGGTTGGGATTGATGGATGAAAAAAATGCAAAGCATCCTCTTCTACACCCATTTGTCTAAGAAAATTATCTACTGCCATCATCTGCGAGTATATCTTTTCAGGCTTTTCCAAAGGCTCCACCTCTCGAACTAAAGCTTGAAAATTAGCTATATCTTTACCTGAAAGCTTAACACCTTCATATCCCGTTATCTCCCTCTCCTGAGCTTTGATAAAAGGAGATGGAATCATTTGAAGCTGTCTTTTCAGTAGATATGCACGAGAAAGCTCTTCAAATTCTTTAGTGTTTGGATCAAGATTAAACAAAAAAAGCAGGCTATCTTGATCTAACCTAGAAGCATCTAACGCTGTTATTATTTCAGCGCGGAATCCTCTTTGCTTTAATGCTTTTTTTACTGTATTTAATTCTTTTATCTCCAGCACATCTTCTTCATTTTCTACAACTTCTGAACGTGTAACTAAATAAACTGATTTTTTGCTTCCCTCCCGCTCAATTAGTCTTGTAAATCCTTCAATAACTCTATCTCTTATGGGTTTTACTATTTCTTGAACTGCCCCAAGATTGTCTTCTGAGTTAGCCTCCAGCTCACATAAAAATAACCCAACATCCGGAATTTGAAGCTCGGCTACTACTACCCTTCCATCCGGCAATACCTGAATATCTGCTTGTAGATAAAAGGGCAAATCAGTTTCTCCTAAACCTCGTTCGGGAAGATTATTTTTTCTGGCGAACTCCTTTTGTCTCACCGAAACAAGCTCAAATAAATCTGCAAGCTTGGCTCTTACTTGTTGTTCTATTCTTGAAACCATCTCGGTATGAATAATCACGTCTTTTTCGGAACCAGCAGGATAAATAAACATTAATCCATTTCTACCAACCCGCGCTTCTCTTTTAAAAATAAGTCCCGCATTTTCCGCCTCTATCTCTAATCTTTCGAAAGCCATTCTGGCTTCGGGAAGAATCAGGGATCCAAATTGATCTTTGAGTCTATATAGCTCTCTGGTAACAGGTCCTGGATTACCTGCTTCGGCCAACTGATTCGCAAAATATGCTTCTTCAATCACATGTCCCTGCTCTGTTGTTACATCGAATCTTAAGGGCAAACTACTGCTTTCCTCTCCAATTCTGAAAGGTAAAAATTTTCCAGCACCTTGATCAGTTTTTAGTATTGGCCTGTAAAGAGCGGGCGAATCTTTAAGTAATGCCTTCACTTCTCTTCCTTCTAAAGGAAAGAACCTTGCCCTAAAATCCGAAGAGGGATTTGTTCTCATAACGTGAAACGCTCTTGCCGATTCAAACGCCGATGAAGGACCAGGATCATTCTTAAAACCTGACCCATGCTTGAATATTTGGTCCATGGTAAATCCTGCAGATTTTACTCTGCCTCCATCAGGAACAACCCCATACTGGCTTAATATTTCGTTCATAATTTCCACTAAAAAACCTCCATTTCTGGAGGTTTGTGTTAATGCTAAAAACTATTTTTACGCGCTAAAACAAGCCTCCGAATAGAGGCATGCCCATTTATAATTTTTCAAACTAAGTTTAAACATTTTGAAATCTTCCCTTCTGTAATTCTTTTGATCCCCTGCCAACTGTTGCCACCCCTACTCCAAGTTTTCCTGCAATATCATGCTGAGAAACTCCCCTTTTCAACATTTTTATAATTTCAAGCCTATGGGGAAGCTCAAGCATTTCTTTAGGAGTTAAAATCCCCTCCAGGAAATCTCTCATCTTCTCCCGATTATCCATTCTGAGAAGTGTATCTATAAACTCATTTAATTGTTTGTTATTTTCCATATCCCTACTCCCTTTCCCGGACAGACTAATCTTTAACTTCACTGTACTAGTATACTGATATTAAAGACAAATGTCAATATCTATCTTTCTATTTCTTAATGAATTAAAATCCAGGCTTTTTTGAGGGATTCGAAATTTCCAGCAATAATTGCTTCTCTTATCTTAGTAGTTAAATTTACCGTGAAGTAAACGTTATGATATGAGGCTAGAGTGTAGGCTAATAACTCTCTACTTCTAAACAAATGATTTATGTAGGCACGAGGATAGGTTTTGCAAACATAACAATCACAATTAGGGTCAACTGGGTTTAAATCCGAAACAAATTTAGATTTTGTGACATCAAAACGGAAACGATTCTTAATATTTCCCTCTTTTGGACTTACAAAAACATGACCCATTCTCCCAAGTCTTGTTTGGATCACGCAATCAAAAGTGTCTATTCCCCGCTCAACTGCCATAAAAATATCATCAACTTCCCCAATTCCCAGCAAATGTCTTGGCTTTTCTTCGTCCAATTCTCTTACTGTCCAACTTATAACTTCGTACAAATTCTTCTTTGAAGAATGCGCACCTCCTAAAGCTATAGCGCTAAAATTTTTATTAACAAACTTCGCTGATTCTCTTCTTAAATCTTCGAACTGACCTCCATGAGTAACCCCATACAAAAGCTGCAATTGAGGCTCCAAGGTGACCTTGGAGCCTCAATTGCTCCTTAAGACTTCTAAACTCCCAACGGTTTGTAAGCTCCAAGCTTTTTTTAGTTTGCTCAAAAGTATAAGTAGGCGATTCCAGATCATCAAAAGTTACAATCAGATCCGCCCCGAGTTTTTCTTGAATAGCAATTGATGTTTCCGGAGTGAGCTTGTGGCTTGAGCCGTCAATATGAGACTGGAATCCTACTCCCTCTTCTGTGATTTTGTTCAAACGAGGCTTAGCTTCTTCTGAATCAACTGATTCTGGCTTCAAAAACTTAACTCCTGGCTTTTCAAGGCCAACTCCCAAAGAGAAAACCTGAAATCCTCCCGAGTCTGTCATAGTCGGCCCGTTCCAATCCATCATCTTGGATAAGCCCCCAAGCTTTGCAACAATATCTTCTCCCGGCTGAAGCATAAGATGATATGTATTTCCCAAAACTGCCTGAGGTCCAATTTCTCTTATTTGCGCTCCGGTTAAACTTTTAAGCGTGCCTTTTGTCCCCACAGGAAAAAACGCAGGAGTCAGCACGATGCCATGGTCTGTTTCTATTTGTCCTGCTCTCGCTTTTGAAGACTTATCTTTTTTTATAATTTTAAATTTTGACATCGTGAATTTTTAATTCTTAATTTCTAATTTTTAATAAAATCTAAATGTTTAAAATTGGAAAATTGAAACATTCATTGAAAATTGCGAATTGAAAATTGAAAATTAGTTTGATGCGGCAGCCTTCAATTTTTTTACTTCTTCTTTAAATTGATTACCGCGGTCTTTGTAGTTTTTGAATTTATCAAAAGATGCCGCTGCAGGAGATAGAAGAACTACATCTCCAGGAACTGCGATTTTTGAAGCTGCTGCAACCATCTGATGCATATTTTGTGCGCCTTCAATAACCATAGTTGCGGACTTCAAATCTTTAATTTTCTCCTTAATCCTTGCCCATTCAACACCAATCACAATTATCGCCTTAATATTATCCCTCGAACTAATAACCGAGCCTAGTTCTGTGAAATCACTATTCTTTGAAGAACCTCCAAGAAGTAATATTTCAGGCTCTTTAAACGCTTGAATCGCCGCAATTGTTGTTTCAGGGATTGTTGAAAATGAATCATTAAAGTATTCAACTCCATTAATAGTATCTACCAGTTCAAGCCGATGCTCCAGACCTTTAAACGTTTTTAAGACGCTTGCTATTGTCCCCACTCTAACTCCTGCCAAATATGCCCCCATAACCGCTGCGCAAGCATTTTCGTGATTATGATCTCCTCGAAGAAGTAGTTCACGAGTATCAACTACCGGAATAGTATTCCCGTTTACCCGCAAGATTATTTGATTTCCTAATGCAAAACATCCCTCCTCAACTTCTCTTTCACGGGAAATATAATAAACTTTCCCTTCTGTATGCAAATCAGACTCATTGCTAGCTAAATAATCCCTATTAATAATTGCAAAGTCTCCCAGCTTCTGGTGATTTAGAATATTCCTTTTAGCCTCGATATATTCATTAATATCCTTGTGATAGTCCAAATGTTCGCTTGTTATCATTAAAATTACGGCAATATGCGGACTTTTAGTTAAATCCTGAAGCTGAAATGAGGAGAGCTCAAGCACTACCCAAGACCCTGCATTCAGTTTATCTAAAAATTCGAGAGGCGGAACTCCAATATTTCCGCCAAGATAAACCTCCCGTCCATCTGCTTTAAGCATTTCAAATATAAGACTCGACGTTGTTCCCTTCCCTTTTGTGCCTGTAACGCCAATAATCCCGGCAGGACAAAGATCAAAAAATATTTTTATCTGCGAAGTAACCTTAGGAATTATAAGTTCTGAGTTATAAGTTATAAGTTCGCTTAATTTAATACCCGGGGAACGAACAATTAGATCAAATTCGTCTAAACCATCTAAATAATGTTCACCTTGCTTCTTATCTCTAACCTCAACCTTAGCTCCGTGTTTTTTGAGAAATTCTGCCGAGGATTTCCCTTCCAATCCCTCTCCAATTACGGCTATCTTTTTTCCTCCAAAGACGGATTGAAAATTTTTAAAATCTGTTTGAGGGTTTTTCATATCGAGGAATTATATCATGATGTGGCGGCGGCTGGGTTCGAAAAACGTCAAACGTCTCTCCGCCGCGTCTAACGCAGCTTCGCCTGC
>CAZSXQ010000038.1:0-6930 GCA_964611415.1 uncultured Gammaproteobacteria bacterium | reverse complement strand
TGAACAATAAGTCAGGGTTTATGTGGAGATGTCGAGCAATGAACTCGAGTCCAAGAAACGTTTTCTAAAAACTTCTACAAGCTTGGTTTGTTGTTTTTTTGATTACTCTATTCTTTGAAAACAAACATCCATAAATAGAGCCGAGGTTATAATTACAATAAGGTGCTAACCGGTTTCCTTACAGTTTTCTCAGCTGATTTTATGCCCAAAATGCCTCACTGAGAGAAGAACATTATGAACAGATCAATTAAACGACGTAATTAAACGCGAATCGATCGCTAGAAGGAGAGAGAACTCTCCCTAAAGCTTCTTTAAATGTTTTAGCATTTAAATTTTGATTTATGTTTTACGACTACTTATCAAAGTCGGCTTGCAGTTTTTAAAGTACTAATCTTGTCGATGCAATGCATCCCCAAGGCTTGTATAGTACCATTTTTAGCTTTGAAAGTCAAGCTTAGGAGGCTAATTCTTGTTCTGTATCGCGTTTGAGATCAGCTCTTTTTTTGGCTTCTTTTTTATCATACTGCTTTTTCCCTTTTCCAATTCCAACCTCAAGTTTGATTAGGCCATGCTTATCATAAAAAGAAATAGGAACAAGGGTGGAATTTGCTCCGTCAGTTTTATTTTTAAGACTTATTATTTCTTTTTTATGAAGCAGGAGTTTTCTGGTTCGCGTTTCCTGATAATTTTCCGGCCTTGAATATTCATAAGGGAAAATTTTGGCGTTTATTAAATATGCTTCACTTCCCATAACACGCACATAGCTTCCTGTTAAATCCGCGTGCCCAAGTTTTATCGCTTTAACTTCGGCTCCGATCAGATTTATTCCAGCCTCAAACTTATTAGTAATTTCGTAATCGTAGAAAGCGCGTTTGTTAGTAATTTTCATATAAATCAGTGTTCGACCTCACCTTTTGTTCCTCTCCTTTCAAGGAGAGGATACGAGGAGAGGTTATTATACGCCAATCATACGTCAAAAGAGGCTGAATGTAAATTATTTGAGATCGATTTGATAGACTTTTTCACCCGAGAGGATGTATGCTTTTTTCCCTCCCTCATCAACATCAAGATCCTTGGAGTTTTTAATAGTCGCTCCGCTATATGCCGATATGAATTTGCCGGTTTTATCTATAACAACTATTCTGGAATTTCCATTGTCTAATAAGTAAATATTATCTACGTCCTCATTTGTAAATATTCTCGTAGGGGAAGATAGTGGTTTTTCTAATCCGGATATAGAGAATGTGTCTTTCTTTCCCTTTGTGTACTTATCTATTGTGCCATTTTTGAAGAGTATGAAAACAGATCCGTCAATTCCCATAGCTTGTGCATCTGCTAGATCTGGAGCCTCACTTGGAAAGTAGTTGCTTTTAGAATAAGTGCTTCCCGAAGGGACGAGCTTGAGTATCCCGTCTTTTTTGTCCAAGACGTAAACATTTGCGCCGAAAAGCCCAATTCCTCCGTCTTCTTCCCAGTCTTTTTTAATAACCTGCGTTTTTTTATCATTTCCTTTATCAATTTCTGAGACTCCCGTACCATCAAGGAAGAAAACTTTATCATCATTTTCGGTAAAGTATGAAGCTTTGGAATTATTTATCTCATATGAAAGGAGATCGCTAGCTGATGATTCTACTTCCTTTACGGTGACGGTCTCGCCGTTAGATACCTGTGAGAGTTCATTATTAATATTCCCTAGGAGTGCTGATATCTGAACTTCTTCTTCGGAGCCTTTTTTAAACTTGTCATGGTTACTTTCAAGAATTCTTTTAGCTTCCCGGAAGCTTTCTTGTGCTAATGCTGTGTTTAGATCTTTTAGATTTTGGCCTTCATCAAATTTTGTTTTTGCTTCTTCGTAAATTCCTGCAAAGAGAGCTTTATTTGAAGAAGAGCCTTTGTTTTTAATTGCCAAGAATGAAGTAGTCGCGATAAGCACAGCTAATACTATTGCAACAGTTAGAATTATTTTTCTTGAATGGGAAAGCCGGCGCGGAAGTCCTCCAGGGAGTTTTTTTAAGAATCCTAAGCTGAATGTCATAGACATTTTCCTTTTTTTGGGAACTTGATCTGTCAAAAATGGAGAGGAAAAAGCAGTCTCTGAGGGAAGCTTTGTTCTTTCTTCGCTCTCATCCCCGTTATCGTTATTGATAATAGGTTCTGGGGTTTCTTCCGGAGCTTTGGTTTCTTGATTCAAAGGAGATATTTCTGGCTCTTCTACGTTTTCTCCTTCTTTTACTTCCGCATCATCATCGTCGATATCAACTACCGGAATTACTCCTCCTTCACTTTTTCCAATCTCAGATGCTTCTTGACTCTGCTCGTCTGTAGTTTTTCCATTTGAAGCGAGAGATACCGGAGGAATGTCTTGCAATTCGCCCTTTTTATAAATCAGAATCACAGAAGATGCTCCGCCTTCGGCTTTATCATGAACGTGCGGAGCCAAAGTTTCTGCAATTTCTTCAGGACTGTCGCTATCAAGAGATGAAGCGAGAGTAGAGGAGGAGATGATTCTTTGAAATGGTTTTGTTTGGAGGACTATGATATCTCCCTCCTGAACATAGCCTGATGCAGATTTTACTTCCGCCGATTCTTCTACCTGAAGAACTGTGCCAATCTTATCTCCTCTCTTTAGGATTGCTTTTCCTCCTCCTGTTGCGAAAAGATAAAGAACATTATCATTTAGGTAGCACACTATAAAAGAGATTTTAATTCCTTCTTTAACACGTGCAATAGTAGTATTAATTGCTTGTTTTATTGACTCCAGATCTTTCGTTTCAAGAGTAAAAAATTCACTTTCAAGAGTGGATATTAAATCTTTTCCAAGGGCATTTAGGTGTTCTCCTCCTGCTTCAGGAATTGTTCCTGTCTGGAGAGAAATAGCAGCAAACAACCGTCCTGCACTATACGCCTGAGACCAGGCCGTTGGTGTTGGTGTAGCAACTATCTTTGAAAATAACAAACTTGTTTCTGCCATCTCGTCGAAGCACGACTTTTTGCCTTTATCCTCGACAAGCTCGGATTTCGGCTTTGAAGTCGGCTTCTCCTCTTCAATCTCGCCAAGGCTCGATTGAGCGCTTGGATTTTTGCACTATAGTATAACAAGGGCAGTAACGAAAAGTAAAATGCCAATTATAATATTGAGAAGAGCAAGGTTATTTACCACAGAAGAGGCCCCATCGTCATTTATAACATTTTGCATAGCATGTGATTGTTTATAAACTACAAGTAAAAAGGCTAGATAAAGGCCGTTTAATATCAAAAAAACTACCTTAATGAAGAAAAAATCCTGAAAGAAATTTGAAAATATATCAAGCATTATTAGCTTCTCCTATTAAATTATTAATAACTTTTAGCACTCTTTCGGGATGAGGGACAGCTAAGAACTCAAAGTCTGATGCCGGACCGGCTGTATGGAGATGAATATCCCCATAGTCAAAGATTGACCTTATCACTCCTATTTGTACATAGCCAACATCTTCTACCTGGGTCAGTTTGGTAGCGTCTACATTCTCGAACACAATTTGCGAAAAGTCAATATCTACTATTCTTTCTGAAGTGACTAGGGAAACATTGTAGAACCAAGTTAAATAGTTAACGAAGATATATCCTACGATTAAGAAGTAATAGAATAACAAAATCATAAGAAGATAATTAGGGGTCAGGAAACTTACGTCAATAATTCCCGACATGTTGACTGCGGAGATGACCACGGGGACCAGTCCTAGCAGAATTGCCTTAATAATCCAGGGAATGTTTACTACGAAATGTCCTCTTAGAAACAAAAGTATTTCTTCACCTTCAAGTTTATCGGCAAAAGAAACTTTTTTTGGATTTTCGCAGTATGCTGCAAAAAGGTGAGTATGGTTATGTTTTTTATCTTCTTTTAAAGTAGGTATGCCTTTATCTAACTCTTCGCTCCCAGCTTTTACCAATTCTTTTTTTGCATCATTTTTATGTGACGAAGAATCATCATGAGTATTTTCTTGAGGTTTATTTTCCTCTTCTCCTAGAAAAATATCAGGCATATGTATGCTAGCGGATAATATAGCATTTCCTACTTTTTTTCAATATTAAAGAAGGCAAACCCAGATTGAGGAATCGAGAGATAGCCTGGAGCTCTTAAGTTGAATGCTCGCTTGAAGTCTGATCCCTTAAGAGTAACTCCATTAACGGTAACGCTATTTGTTGAGCCATTTCCTTGTGACACGGAAATACTTGTTGCATTGCTTATTCCTCCGTGTCCTGCTACTAGATCGCGTAATTCACTCATGCTATATGGATTTCCTCCCCAGCAGGAAGTAGTAACAGGTGTAATTCTTCCCGTATCAATTCCTCCTGTTTGGAGCGCAATCGCTGCATTCACTAAATCCGCCAGCTCTTCGGGAGAAAGCCATGGATTACCCCTCCCGCATTTTTCAGATGAAGGACTATAGCCTTTTGTATACCATGCTTTATAGAGCCAAGGGGAGCCTCCGATTTTGTCATATGCTTTTTCAACAAAATTTCCTCCCCCCGAGCCATCCGTTGTATCCCATCCGATGGGGGAAGCAAATCCTCCGTGGGTTGAGGCATAATAGGTAACAACGTCTTCGATAATTAATCCGCGTGTCGCTTCAACTGCTTGTTTCCAGGATTCGGGAGAATTGTTTGCCTTTCCGTCATTGTAAACTTGGCAAGCCTCGGTCGTACAAATCTCAGAACCTTGGACTTTATATCTATATGCATAAGTTCTTGCAGCTACGGCTTGTGCTTTTAATGCTTCTGGATGCCAGCTTGATGGCATTTCTGCAATTCCCAAAAGATATTTTCCCTCAAAGTCCATTTCTCCAAACCCTGCCACCCTAATGTTTCCTCCCGTGTCTTTATTTACGGGCTCTTTTCCGTAGTAGGCGTTTAGAATTTGATTGGCGGTTTGTCCGCTTTGCGCCCGGCCTCTTGCTCCATACTGGCTCATTCCTTTTCTGTGAGTATGTGCTCCAAAAGAGAATACGGCAAAATATCCAGCTGGCGCAGATTCCCTGAATCCGTTAATTGAGGCATTGTAGTCATCTGCTAAGTTGCTGTCTCCGATTGTTGCTGTAAAGCTGCCTGATCTCGCGTTTATAATTTCGGTTTGTTTTGCGGAGAGCTCTGCGATTTTACCGCTAAGTTCTGTTTGATAATTTTTCGCGTCCCCAATTATTTTGTCCAAATTTACTTTTGCTGTAGCGAGCTTTGTTTGCTCGCTTTGAAGATTAGCTCTTTTTTCTTCTAGAGAATTTATAGAAAGAGCAATATTTGTAATTACTCTCTTATCTTGATCTGCTGCTGCTTTTTGATATGCAAGAACTTGAGTTATTTCAGATGCTGAGTCTGAAGAAAGAAAAATCAAGAGAGGAGAGTTGTAATAACTCTTAATATAATAGTTCCTTATGGCTATGTTTAGTTCACCGGTTTGCTTTTCTAAGTTTTTATAGCTCTTATCGATATCAGCTTTCTTTTTGATTAGGTCAGCCTCTATAAAAGCAACTCTATTTTTTATATTATTTACTTGTGCTTCCAAAGGAGCTGTTGCCTCTTTTGATTGACTGAGGGCTTGTGTTAAATCATTGATCTGTTTATTTATATCATCTAGCTCGTCTCCTCTTGCGTTATTAATGCCTAGGAAAAGAGAAGAGAAGATGAAAACCGTGAAAGCTACGATGAAGATTTTGGGCATTTTCATATTATATCAAAAATCCAATATTGATCATTAATTTTTCTTATGGTATATTATGGCAACCAATCATGGACGAGATATCTTACTCAGGGAGCGGACGCTCCATTAGAAGAAAATTGCCCAAAAGGTTGGTTCTGTTCGCCGTCTTTTTTGTAATTATTCTACTCCTTCTAGGAGGAGTTGTATTTTTCGTAACAGGGGGAAGTACACCCGCGGAGGAAACAAAAGAACTAAATATCCCCGAAGAATCTCAGGAAGAGATTACTATGCCCTCAGAGGTTTCCGAGGATCCGACGCCTTCTCCAACTGAAGAAGCGAAGCTTGATAAGAGTACGCTTAAAGTTTCTGTTCAAAATGGGAGTGGAGAGTCGGGCGTTGCGGGAAAAGTTGCAGAAGTTTTAAGAACTGCTGGGTATAATGTGGTTTCCACCGGAAATGCTGATAACTTTGAATACACAGATGTTACCATTAAGGTAAGAAGTACAAAAAAGGCGTTTCTAACGCTTCTTGAGAAAGATTTATCAAAAGAGTATACCGTAGGAGACAGTTCATCAGCGCTTACAACGGATGCAAGTTATGACGCAGTCGTTATAATAGGGAAGTAATGGTTATTCCTACAATTCTTGAAAAGAGCTGGGAAGAAATAGAAAAAAAATTCAAAGTCTACAAAAGCTTTGCAAATACAGTCCACGTCGATTTTATTGACGGGAAATTTACCGACAGTCTGACTTTTCTGGATCCAAATCCTTTCTCAAAGTACTCGGGTTATTTTAATCTCGAAGCGCATTTAATGGTAGAAGAACCTGCTAATTATCTGGATGGTTTGGCTTCTGCCGGGTTTAAAAGATTTTTAGGACAAGTTGAGAAAATGAGCGACCAAGTTAAATTCGTTGCTAAAGGGCAAAGTTTGGGTTCGGTTGGTTTAGCGCTGGATATTGAAACTCCAATCGAAGCGATTAAAGTTTCATTGGAAGATTTAGATCAGATTCTTTTGATGAGTATTATTGCTGGAGCATCTGGCAGGCCGTTTGATCAAAGAGTAATCCCTAAAATGGAAGAGCTGAGAACGAAATACATCGGGACAATTGAGGTTGATGGAGGAATTAACGATCAAACACTAGTTTTTGCGAGAACCGCGGGCGCAAACAGGTTTTGCGTTAATAGCTTTTTATTCAAAGGGGATCCTAAGACTCAGTTTCAGTTACTTCAATCCCTACTCTAGACGGTAGAAAGTA
>CAZSXQ010000037.1:0-7020 GCA_964611415.1 uncultured Gammaproteobacteria bacterium | reverse complement strand
AATTCCTCCTGAAATTTTAACTCCCGGTATAAATAATGTCAGCATAAAAAGAGATGATGAATAGAGAAAAATATCAGTTAATATTGATTTCACAGGCAGTATACAAACAAATCTAATTGATCCTATCAAATGCACGAAGGTATGTCAATCTTGCAACATAACCTATAAAGTACTATTATGATGAGCGTATGGATAATATCGTGTGTCCCAACTGCGGAAAAAAAGTTTCAGAAGCTATAATCCACCAGCTTCAACAGCAGGTAAGAAAAGAGGAGGCAGAGAAAAGAAAAGTTGAACTGGAAAAAGCTAAACTGGAAACACAGGCCGCAACTGAAAAAAAACTCATAGAAGAATTTGAGGCAAGGAATAAAAATTCTCAACTTGAGCTCGAGAAAACCACCAAACAACTAACTTCATTAAAAGAAGAATTTAAAAAAAATCAAGCGGAGTTTGAAAAAAAAGCCAAGGACGAAGCCCTTAAAAAGGTACGAGAGGAAGAGCATCTCAAATTAAAAGAAAAAGACCTGCAACTTGAAGAAATTAGAAAGGTAAACGAAGAGATACGTAGGGTGAATGAAGATCTAAAAAGAAAACTCGAACAAGGATCTCAACAGCGACAAGGAGAGGCTCTAGAACTTGATCTTGAAGAGAAATTGAAATCTGTCTTCCCAAATGATGAATTTCTACCCATTCCCAAAGGTGTCGAAGGAGCAGATATTTGGCAAAAAATCACATACAAGGGTAAAGAGGTCGGATCGATTCTTTGGGAAACGAAAAGAACAAAAGCTTGGAGCAACGGTTGGACCCGTAAGCTCAAAGAGGATGCCGCAAAAATTAGTGCAAGCGAAGCAATTATTATTTCTGTAGTTTTACCAGACGATTTATCGGGCTTCGACAGAAAAGACGGTGTTTGGATTACATCCTTCGAGCATTCTATAAATATTTGTAGGTATGTTAGGTTTTTAATAACAACTGTTGCTACTTTAAAATCTTCTGTATCTCAAACCGAAGAAGAGTGGGGTCAAATCAGAGACTACTTAATGAGCGATTCTTTTAAACACAGAATGCAAGCTCATTTTGATGGAATAAAAGTTTTAAGAGAGTCACTTGATGCGGAAAAACGCGCGACAATGCTTAGATGGAAAAAGCAAGAAAATACATTAAATAAACTTGATGCAAATAATACGAATTTTTATGGAGATTTAAAATTAATTGTTCCAAATTTACCTCAAGTAAAAGGTTTAGACACACCTCTTTTGGACGACGAAAATGAAAACCAAACCGACATTTAGGGAAGAAAAGAAGCTTTGGAAAAAAGGCTACGAATTCGTAATCGGTGCGGATGAGGTGGGCAGAGGATCGTTTGCTGGTCCTGTTACTATTGGAGCAGTTATTTTTGAAGACAAGGCCAAACCTTGCGTTGAGTGCAAACTTGGTGAGATCAATGATTCCAAACTATTGAGCCACGGTAAAAGAGTCTTGCTTTCAAAAGAAATAAAAAAACATGCGCTTTTCTGGAATATTGCAACAGTTGGCGTTTCAATTATTAACAAGAAGGGGATAGGCAAGGCAACTAAAATGGCTTTTAGAAAGGCTATAAAAAGTATTATGTATAAAAAAAACTCTCCATACTTTCTCCTGGTTGACGGATTCCATATCAAATATCTTCGGGGAATTGGCCTTAAAAATCAAAAAGCAATAATAAAAGGTGATAGAAAAAGCATCTCTATCGCAGCCGCTTCAATCATAGCCAAAGTTTATAGAGATAATTTAATGAAAAAGCTCCATAAGAAATTCCCTGTTTACAGCTTTGCGGAAAATAAAGGATACGGAACAAAAAAACACCAACTTGCCATTAAAAAATACGGATTAATTTTAGCTCATAGGACATCTTTTGCTCTGCAAAATTTATGGCTTCCAGATAATTCCCCTCTCCACAATCCCAAAAAACCGTTTTCTTAGAATCGTTTCATTATTAATTTCATCTTTGGACAAAAACTTTTCCCCAATTGGATACGTTACTCCAATAACCCAAGATGGAAAAAATGATATCTCCTTTATTTCAACAAACTCATCTACCCTAACAGAATCTTCATTTTTTACAGATATTTTTTTAATATAGGCGCGGTCTTTATCTTTTCCGGTTTGAATACGAATAGGAGGAGTGATAGTTGGATTCAAAGTCTTGCTGCCTATCTCAAAACCTAAAAACCTTGTCTTAAGCTCTATCGTCATAAATGCTTTTTATTAACTTTGCGCTTTTACACAACTGGGAAAGATTACCATTAATTTCCATTGTAATTATACCATCGTATCTATTTTTCTTTAGTGTTTTAACAAATTGTTTTACCGGAGAAGTTCCTGCTGCGAGGGGCAAATGTGTGTCATATGTCAGCAAAAAGTGTGTGTTTAAAAAATTCTTTTTATAATCGCTAAGGTGAATGTTTACAATTCTTTTTTTATTTTTTTTATAAAAATTTATGATGTCTTTTCCTGTTTGGGCAAGGTGAGTGGTGTCAAAGGTTATATTGAATCCTGCCTTATCTACAACAGAACAAAATTTATCTTCTTTCCAAGTGTAGGTTTTAAACAAAGTCAAAGGTGTAATCGGACTATTCTCTATACCGATTTTTATTCCATATCTATTTTGTAAGTCTTTTAAACTCTTGACATAATCTTTATCAAAAATCTTATCTCCGATTACATTAATATGAAGAACCACGACTCCTGCAGATAAATCTTTTGCGATTCCAAACAATTCCTCAACTTCTTCAATGCTTATGTTAAACAACTTTGAAATAGACTGGTGGACGCTAAAAATTTTCAAATCAACTTCTTTAAGTATTTTTTTTATTTTTTGAATATCGTCATTTTTTGTCCCCGAAGAAACAAGAAGCTCGACTCCGTTAACTCCAGAATTCTTAAGAGTCTTTAATGCTTCCTTGGGATCATTTTCGCTAAAAACATCCTGTTTTATAAATTTACTAAAAATAAATTCTCCAAACCCGCTTGCTTTTCTGCCCAAAAGGTCCGAACTTGACACCCATGCTGATAACTTCATAAAATGATTATACTACATGGTACTATTTTTCTTTCTTGTTGGTTATCTAATCGGATCTTTTCCAACAGCATATTTTATTGTCAAGAAGTTTACCGGAAGAGATATAAGAAAAGAGGAAACAGGCAATGTCGGTGCTATGAATACGGCGCGGGCAACCGGCAAGTTTTATTTATTTTTTATAGTATTTATTATAGATGCATTTAAAGGATTTTTGGGAGTATATATTCCTCAGATTTTTTCATATCTAAACTACGATCTCATACTCGCTGTAACCTTCGGAGCATTTGGGGTAGTACTTGGACACTGCTATTCTATTTATTTTAAAATAAAAGACGGAAAATTTGCCGGAGGAAAAGCTATCGCGTCTCTTTTTGGAATATTGATTGGAGTAAATTTCTTCAATCTCTTTGTCCCATGGGGGATAGTAATGCTTATTCCTGTTATTCTGACGGGAAACTTATTTTTGGGCCAATTTGCAGGAACCTTAGCGCTACCATTAATCGGGTTTTTTCTTCTTTCCGAATATTTTCTTCTAACTTTTTTGTGCGCGATTCCCATCTTTGTCAAACAATGGCCCCGCGTCATCCCAATGCTAAAAGGCAAAGAACCGAGATGGTATTTTTCCAAAAAACCGGTTTTGAAGAAAAAGTAAAAATATGTCTATATTAAAAATACAAAATCAAAAAATGAAAGAATCAATAATAATTCCAAATGAATATGTCAGGAAAATAGAACTAATGCACGGCGAGGAAGGAAAAACTTGGTTGGAAAGCCTTCCCGAAACTGTTGAAGAATATGCTCATAAATGGTCGCTTAAACTTGGGCATCCATTCCCATACGCAACTTTCAACTATGCAGTACCTGCAGAAAAACAAGATGGTACTACGGTAGTACTAAAAATCGGATATCCAACAGATAGAGAATTTAGGTCAGAGCTTGAAGCGTTAAAAGTATTTAATGGACGCGGATCTATTCAACTATTGGAATCCGATGATGACAAAAACGCAATTCTTATAGAAAGGGCTATTCCGGGTGCTCCATTGACATCGGTCAAAAATGATGAAGAAGAGATGTCTATCGCGGCTACAATAATGAAAAATTTATGGCAACCTGTGCCATCTGGACATCAATTTCATTCAGTCTCCGATTGGGGAAAAGGATTTGAAAAAATGAAAGAATATTTTAAAGAAAAGCCTAATCCCTTACCTAAAGAATTAGTTGATAAAGCTGAAAGATTATTTACAGGACTTTCTGCATCTCAGGGAGAACAAGTATTATTACACGGAGACTTAAACCACTCTAATATTTTATCTGCACAACGAGAACCCTGGCTTGCTATAGACCCAAAAGGCGTAATCGGGGAAAGAGAGTACGAAATAGGTGTATTATTAAGGAACCCTCAACCAGAGCTACTACGACTACCTGACCCTAAAGAAGTTTTGGAAAGAAGAATTGATCAGTTAGCAAACGAGTTAAATTTGGATCGAGAAAGAACACACGGATGGGGAATAGCCCAAGCAGTACTTTCTGCGTGGTGGATTATAGAAGATAATGGAAACGACTGGGAAGATGCAATTGCATGCGCAGAGATTCTCAATCAAATTAAAATCCAAACATGAAAGAACAAAAAATTAAAATTAAAAATACTGCCGGTGAAGCTTTGATTGGGGTCGAAGTTATGCCGGACGAGAAAAAAGACAAATATCCAGTAGTCGTTCTTGTTCATGGATTTGCCTATCAAAAGGAAGAAGACGGCATGTTCGTTGATTTGGCCAAGCATCTATCAGAAATAGGAATAGTCTCTTATCGTTTTGATTTCTCTGGCTGCGGTGAAAGTGAGGGAGATTATATGAATACAACGCTAACCAAACTAAGAGATGATTTAAAATCAATACTTGACTTTGTAAAATCAAGACCATATCTGGATCCAGATCGCCTAGGAATAGTCGCTCAATCCTTTGGTACTACTACAACCATTTCTCTTGCTCCGAATATAAAATCACTTGTTTTAATGGGATCGCTTCTTCACGCCAAAGAAATCCTTATTAATCTTTTTGGCAAAGGATACAACCCAAATGGCATATCCACTAGAGAAAGACCCGACGCGGAAACGGTAAAAATTAGACCTGAATTTTGGAGGAATTTTGATAGCCATGACTTACCTGCTTTAGTCAAACAGATAAAATGCCCTCTTCTTCTTATCCATGGATCCAAAGATGACCATGTTCCGCTTTCCGAAACGGAAGCAATATATACTATCGCAAGCAACCCGAAAGAAAAAGTTATTTTGGATGGCGCTGATCATGGACTAGAACCTAAAAGGGACGAGATGTATAAGATCGTAACCGACTGGTTTAAAAAAACTTTAATAATTTAGGAAGAAGCGCAGTCGTTAAATGCACGGACTTGAGAATTAAACTGATCAATAGCCACTTTTGTCTCCTGAGCCAATGAATTATACTGGTCAACAAGTGCATTGTATTGGTCAACTTTTTGGTTGTACTCCGGTCCGTGTTTTGGCTCGCTTTCATCGAGTTCTTTTTTCTTTACCTCTAATTCTTGCTGCAACTGATCTAAATGATTCTTATTATCCTCAATTCTTTGCTCCAATGCATTGTCGACTTGCGGACATGAAGACAATGGCTTGCCAAAATGCTGAACGGCCATCCATGTATTCCTGCCTTGGTACACGCCTCGAACAACTGCAACGCCAATTTCCTGATATCTGTTATTTAAAATATTCGCCCTATGTCCAGGGCTATCCATCCATCCCTGCACCAGCGCCTCATCATTTCTAAAATTTCCAACAGCTAAATTTTCACCAATTGTTATAAATCCATATCCCGAATCTTCTGCCAAATCTCCAACGCCTTTTCCGTCCGGAGAGTCATGCGCGAAATATTGCTTGTCAAACATATCCCTTGCTTTATCAAGCGCTGATTGGTTAAGTGAATCATTTAAAGCAAGAGGGGAGAGATTGTTTTCTGATCTGTGTCTGTTGGTAATGCTTATCACTCCATTAACTGTCAAAAAAGACTGAGGCGATTCCTCCATGGCGCGAAGTCCAGGGGGAGCGTTGACTTCTTTTCTTACTTCTGGTACGATTTTTTCCTCAACAATCTCCCTTACCTGCGGCAGTGTATTGAAAACATCCTGATACAAACGGGTAATTTCTTCTTTATTTAAATAAATCGCAGATAAAACAAAGAGGAATATAATAGCTAAAATAAGCGGAAATATCGAATGGTTTATTAAAGACCAAAACCTGCTCTTCATAGCTTACTCTTTCATAGCACTTTTCACTGCTCGATACAAACCTCCAGTAAGGGGAGTTTTGAGTACGATTCTTTTTTGCGCAGTCCGCGCTTAGTGACCCGACTAAGAATAGGATCGAACACCTTTCAAAACTACTTTAATAGGGTTTATACTACATTTCAGGAGTACCATATTACTTTGTAGGTTTTGATGGTTGTTTTAAACTCTTTTCGAGAAATTCTCCAAAATTATTAAAACCTCGCTCTTTTGCCTTTCTTCTAGAAATTCTAGTTATTTTAAGAAGCATTTCATCAATTGGTAGTTCTCCGACTGAATCTTTATGAACGTCACCCACGGAATAAATATGATAAGGAATTTGCTTATTATGTTTTATTGCTAAGGCTAATCTATTGTTTCCATCATGAAGAAGCAGTTCTCCAGTATCAGGATCTTTAATAATGACAATAGGGTCTAAATCATCCTGTTTATCTTCTGTAAAGATTGGCTCTAATTTTTCAAGATTGACGGGGTCAAGTAATTGTGTTCTGGTAGGGACAACTGTTGAAAGATCTAATGGTTTCTCTACTTCTGCTAAAGCCGCACTACTAAATTCACCTGCTTCTCCCATAATGCTAGTATATCAGATGTTGAAACTCAAAGAAAAACGGAGAAAACCGTAGAAAAGTGAGCCGCCAGGGAGTCGA
>CAZSXQ010000036.1:5560-7031 GCA_964611415.1 uncultured Gammaproteobacteria bacterium | reverse complement strand
CCTTGTTTACACCGAGCTTGAACGCGCATGTGGACCATGGGGGAATCGAACCCCCGTCTCCGCAATGCGAATGCGATGCATTACCACTGTGCTAATGGCCCTTCAGGGTGAGATTCCGAACTTACAAAGTATATCAAAACTAATACCTAGTATCTAGTTTCTATCTACTGCAAAAAACTCAGAGGATTAACCAATGCTCCGTTTTGTATTACTTCAAAGTGCAAATGAGCCCCCGTAGTCCTTCCGGTAAGCCCTACCGCACCAACCACTGTCTTTCCCGCTACAACGCTTTGACCGGAACTTACGTAAACTGAGGACATATGCGCATAGTGGGTTTGATAACCATTCCCTCCGTCAATATAAACATTGTTCCCATATCCTCCATCCCAGGTTCCAGTAATAACATTACTTACCGTACCTGAATTAGCTGCTAGAATCGGCGTCCCGACATCAGCCGTAATGTCTATAGCCATATGGTACCAAGCTGCAAACTGAGAAATTCCTCCTCTAAGTGGCCATGCAAAACCCGCTGATGATACAGAAGAAGGTCCTGCCGAGACAATGACCTGCTTTGGTCTTACATACGTCGGCTGTTCTACCGGCGGAACTCCATCCGGAACATATAATATTTGACCGGCAATTAAAGAAAATGTTTCAGGATTTGCGAAATCATTAAAGGTAAAGTCTACAATCTTCTGAGGATTTGTATCATACCTCTTCGCAATAGTATAAACTGTATCTCCCTGATTAACTTTATGAGAGATACCGGTAACAGGAAGTATTCTTAACTCATCGCCTACGGTAATATTTTCGCCTGATAAGTCATTTTCCCACTGGATAGTCTCAACAGAAATACCGAATTTAGATGCAACCGTTGAAAGCGTGTCTCCTTTTTGAACCGGATAGATAACAATTTCTGACCTTGGTTTTTTAGATACTCTAGTTGAGAAGACATTATCTCCTACTATAATCGACTGCTTTTGAGAATTTACTTCAGGCTCCGGGGACTCTGTAGAGCTTTGAGAAAATACTGGGTAAGTTTCCGTGATGATAGGCGAAATAAGTATTCCTATAACTAATACCGCCATCGCTGAAATATGTAAAAAAGGGCGGTTATACCTCCCTCTTTTCATCATAAAGAACCTAACAAGCATATTTTTATACTTCTCAAAATAAACAGAGGACGTAATAATTTTCTTCTTAAAATAGTATGAAAAGAACTGGGCAAATTGCGAGAACTGTATTAGAAAGCGGTCAATTGGATTTTTTGCTAAGAATGGGTGCTTTTTAAGCATGGGACAAATCGAAGTTTAACAAAAATGGAAAGCTGAGTCAAACCAGATGCTTAGAAACTTCTCGACTCAGCTACGCTTCGCTCGAAGAATATTGTTCGAGTAAGCGAAGCCGAGTCAGACTCGGCGAAGCACATCGAGAACGTTTGTAATTTGGAACTTTGTCAGAAGTTAGAAGC
>CAZSXQ010000036.1:0-5550 GCA_964611415.1 uncultured Gammaproteobacteria bacterium | reverse complement strand
TGAGTTTAGCCCTTGGCTAAACTCTCGAGGAACTCATCATTGGTTTCTGTTTTCTGAAGTCTTTCAATAAGAGTTGCTGTATCTTCTCCATCTCCTAACATTGAGAGCATTCTTCTAAGAGTTACAGTCTTTTTCAATTGCTCAGGGCTTAAAATAAGCTCTTCTTGGCGGGTTCCGGACCTATCTACATCAATTGCAGGAAAAATTCTCTTATCAGCAAGTCTTCTGTCTAAATGAATTTCTGAATTACCGGTTCCTTTAAATTCTTCATAAATAAGATCATCCATGCGGGATCCGGTATCAACCAATGCTGTTCCAATAATAGTCAGAGATCCGCCTTCTTGGCAATTTCTGGCTGCTCCGAAGAATTTCTTTGCCGGCCACAAAGCTGCAGGATCAAATCCTCCGGAAAGAGTCCTTCCGGACGGCGCAACTGATAAATTATAGGCACGGGCTAAACGGGTAATAGAATCCAGAAGAATTATTACGTCCACTCCCATTTCAACCAATCTTTTTGCTCTCTCAAGAGTAATTTCCGCTACTCTGGTTTGATTCTCAGGCGGTTCATCAAAGTTAGACGCTATAACATCTCCATTAACAGATGTTGAGATATCAGTTACCTCTTCCGGACGCTCACCAATAAGGGCTGCCATTATATGTGCTTTTGGGAAATTCTGTGAAATCCCAGCTGCAAGCTCTTTAAGAATAGTAGTTTTACCTGCTTTTGGAGGAGAAACCACCATAGCACGCTGTCCAAATCCAATTGGAGCCATCAGATCTATAATCCTAGTTGATAGCGGAAGTTTTCCCGTAGCGAGTGTTACCTGTTTTTTAGGATAAATTGGAGTAAGGTCATCGAAGTAGGCTCTCCGCAAACTTTCGTCGGCTGACATCTCGTTGACTTTCTCTACCTTTAAGAGACCAAAGTATCTCTCAGTGTCCTTTGGCGGCCTTCCCAGACCCTCTACTAGATCTCCGCTGCGCAGCATAAATCGTCTTATTTGAGATTGGGAGATATAAATATCGCGGGCTGAGGGAATAAATTTAGGTCTTAAAAATCCATGACCCTCAGGCTGAATATCTAAATATCCTGAAACTTCGTATGTCTGTTCTACTCTTGGAGCAGGATATGGAGAATAATTTGAATGTACAACTGAAGGTTGTCCTATATTAGATGAAGAAACAGGATTAACTGCCTGAGGAACTTCCCCAACTGGCTCTGGAGTAGAAATTGCTACTTGCTCGGTAGGTTCATCTGTCTTTACTTCCTCACTGGAAGCACTCTGCTTTGCAGAGCCCACTAAATCAGAAACAGTCGAAGACTGAGTATTATCCTCTGGTGCTTGCACTGAGTCTTGCAAATCTGTCTTTTTCTTATAAGGCATATAATTATCGGCAGGAATTTAAAATATCTAAACTAAAAACTAATGGGATTTTTGCTTTTGTGTCGCTTTTGACGCGATGAAGGATTAAAAGCTCTTATATTAGATCATAAACTCTTAATGTTTGTCAAGGAGGCAAGTCAAATTTACCGACGAAGACCCCTCGACAAACGCTCTTCGAGCCGTATTCGAATAGAATGGAACAGGCGAGAAGTAAGTTGCGTGGGGTCAATAGTTGAGTTTGTAAAAACTATTGACACGACCTATAATGTATGTTAAGATGCCGAATACATTTAGCAATACTTATAAGGTATTGCTTTTGTTATGAATAAATTAGTTCTTTCATTCTCAATCGTAGCTTTTATGGCTTTTGCAGGCATTGCACAGGCCGCTTCAGGTACTTACGGAGACAATAACTGTCAGCCGGTATATGGCGGCGGAGAAACTTGTATTACTCAAGGAAAAGTTACAATAAACAAATCAGTTAAAAACCCTAAAACCAATGCTTTTGTTGATAACTTAACTGTTAATGACCCAAGATTTGGTGTCTCACAGATTGTTACATTTAGACTTATTGTCACAAATACTGGAAATTCTACTATTTCTAAGATAGCCGTAGAAGATATATTCCCAAGCTTCGTAGAAATGAAATCAGGACCTGGAACTTTCGATAAATCAACAAAAATTTTAAGCTTTGAAATCCTTAACTTAAATGCAAATGAATCCAGAACATATACAGTAACTGGTCAAACTGCAAATGAAAATCAGCTTCCTGCAAATGAAAACGTCACCTGTGTTATTAATCAGGCTATAGCTAAATCAGAAGATACCCTAAGCAAGGATAACTCTCAATTCTGTATTGAGAAAAGGGTTCTTACCACAAAAGGCGGATTACCTGTTATGCCTGCTCCTAAAATGGGACAAACCCCTTCCACCGGACCTGAAATGCTTCCACTCTTCGGACTCATTCCAGCAGGAATCGCAGGACTGCTACTCAGAAAAAGGACAAGTAAGTAACTGCTAACTGCTAACCTCTAAAACAAATCAAACATCTTAACTTTAGTTTTGTCAGAGCTTTAGCGTCTTAGCGGTCAGTTGTTATTGCTTAACTATTGGCTTTGTGTAGCGTTCTTGAGAGGAACGGATTACCTTCTCCCTATTTTGCGTAACAGAGCGCGGCAAAGGCAGTGTGGTCGCCATAAATGGAGCTTGGGTAATATTATCGATCGCAAGCTTAACTATAGCGCGGTAATTGCCCAGAGCCAAGAGATCTTCTTCTTTAAAGCGCTCTCCGAATTCCCTAGCCATGAAGCTAGAATCCTCAGCGCCAATAAGAAATGACATCATTGTGCCTGCGTTACCAAATATAGCTGCCCTAATTTCTTCAGGAACTTGTCCAATATATTGATTAGCAAGAGTTAAATTCAAACGGTATTTTCTAGCTTCTGACAGAATTTTCACAAATGAAGTAGTGGCGAAATTTTGGAACTCATCCACGTAGAGATAAAAGTCCCTCCTATCTTCTTCCTTCTGATGCACCCTATTCATTGCTGCAAGCTGGATTTTAGTAATAGTCATAGCACCCAAAAGCGCAGCATTATCCTCTCCCAGCTTTCCTTGAGCAAGATTAAGAAGAATAATCTTACCCTCATCCATTGCCGCCTGAAGATCAATTGTGGACTTAGGACTCTTTATAATATTTCTTATTACAGTACTCGAAACAAACTGTCCCACTTTATTCTGGATAGGCATAATTGATTCTGCTTTTAACCTTTCCGTATAATTGGCGAATTCATTTTCCCAGAAACTTTTAAGCACAGGGTCTTTAAGCCCTGCTACTACCTTAGCTCTAAAGCTATCATTCGCGAGCATCTCGGGCACCATAAGAAGCGTTGCGTCAGGAAGATCAATTACACTCATAAGAGTATTCCGGAGAATATATTCAAGCCTAGGTCCCCATGAATGACCGTAAAGCTTATTAAAAATAGCTACAATTCCCGAGACTACCAGCTCTCTTTGATGGGGCTCGCTTATCTCCAAAGGATTAAGGCTAAATGCACGCTCCTGATCAGAAGGATCCAGATAAATTACGTCGTTTACCCTATATGAAGGTATATAGTCCAAAAGAACTTCGCATAGGTCCCCGTGCGGGTCGATAACGCAGAATCCGCGCCTATTACGCATATCATTGATGGCCATATTCGCTATGAGGGTGGACTTTCCCGTACCTGTTTTTCCTATTATATAAACGTGCTTTCTTCTGTCTTTGTTTTTGATTCCAAATATAGTCTGTTTGTTTTTAAACTCAGTTGAGGCAAAAAAATTAATTTCCTCTTTTTGCTCATCGCTTAAACCTTCCGCTACAGGCAAACTCTCAGGAGGTTCAGAAAGGAGGGTCTTATGCCATGAAATAGAATGAATTGTTGCTAATTTGATTGTAGGAAAATGAAAAACTGTGGCTAGCTCCTCCACGTTCAGAATCTGATTAGTGGGGGCAAAGCGCTTGCTTCTTTTAAGCATGGCTCTTATCAAACGTGTTCTTTGCCATAGATACAGCTTTTTAAAGCCTATGCTGTTCCCTCCCGGATTATTAAAAGAGGAAAAACTATTTGCTACCTCATAAAGAAGCTGTGACGACCTTTCTTTAGTATCTGAATTAACAGCAATTCTAATTGCTGTTTTAAACCCATGAAATGATATCTTTTGAGCAATTACCTTAGAGTATGGATTAGTATGAGCTACTCCTTCTGCATCTTTGTTTTTATCATGTACAGCCCTGTTTCCTGCTTTTTGCCATCCTGATCCAACTGGGTTTAGTAAGTACTGGATAACGATCTTGTCTAAGGGCTGGGCTTTAGATAAAACAGACAAAAGAGAAGACAAAGGATCAACGTCTTTAAACTCAGTGTGGGTCTTAATAGGATATAAATATCCGCCCGCGAGCTTCATTTGGCCGAGAGATAATGTTTTTTGTTCAGCTATGATATCCGCTAAATAATCTTTGGAATTAATAATAAGAGACTTTGGATACTGCGCGGCCAGCTGGCCCTCAATGAAAGTCTTGAGCTTGCTTGGGCATGAAATGTAAAAATGGATTGTTTGGTTAAAGACTGCTATTTCAAGACTAATAGGATACCCTTTTCTCCATAGAAACAAAAAACGCTTTCTAAGGCCTGTGAGAGAGGCTAAAAACTGAACCATAGCCTCAGCAGTTTCTTCTCCTGTCCGTGAAGTTTTGATCTCTAAAATTACTCTATCTTTATCCATTAAACTAAGATAAACTCTAATATCGAATTTCGAAAATCGAAACAATATCAAAATTCGAATTTTATAATATTTCAAACATTTGAATTTGTTTCGGATTTCGTGCTTCGGACTTCGGATTTATCCTTTATAATTATATGATAACAGACGAAGTTATATTTTTAAAATGACAATTGAAAATTGATAGATTGACAACCCTATCATACTACTTCAAATCTATAACTTCCCACGCCTGAATTTTCCTTGACACAGCCTATAATATTTAGTAAGATACACCCACTTGTTTATCAAAGTCCATTTTTGCGGACTTTTGATGGATTAGTGACAAAAATTTTTGTCCGCCGTTGAGGCGGAAAGCACATTAACAAGGTATACAGGAAATTTTCTAGATTAAGACTGATTAGTTTTAATCCATCAAATATTTTTCTTTTTGCGATTAAGCCAAAAATACCAAAATCTCGTTGGGTGTTCCCCACCAGACCTTATGACTAGGATAAGGAAATTCGAAGCACGAAGCTCGAAATCCTAAACAATACTAAAATTCAAATTTATTAATGTTTTAAATATTTGAATTTGTTTCGGATTTAGATATTAGAATTTCGGATTTTCTCATGCAAAACATGAGATTTGCTGGGGGCCATCCAGATGGGACAAGGTATAGACAGGGATACCGGAAGCGGGAGGAACAGTCACCTGTGGTGTCAAATCCATAGTAGAAGAAACTGGGCTTCCCTCTTGTCTGGATGTTCCCCATTTCGGCAATACGCAACATGGAGGTACTGCAGACGAAAAGGTCCCGCGACAGTCCTGTAGGCATCCGCCTCACAGGAAATCCCTTTCCGCGGCCGAAAGCCAAGGAACCCGAGGCGCAGATCGCGTTTTTGGGAAAAACGGAGGAACACGT
>CAZSXQ010000035.1:0-7328 GCA_964611415.1 uncultured Gammaproteobacteria bacterium | reverse complement strand
CCATCAGCGGTTTCCAATCCGGCAGTTTCTGGTATAACCGAGAGAACATATATTTTGCAAGCTGATGAATCCCTCTGGGATGTAGCAGTTAAGTTTTACGGGGACGGTTTTAGATGGACTGACATTGCAAGAATAAATAACTTAGAAGAATCTGCTGACTATGTTCCTCCGGGAACAAAGCTTATAATTCCATAAACTATCAAATGGTATAATTTCGGTAACGCGGAATTAGTACATTGGCAGTATGCTACCGTACTTTATCCCGTTAAGCGGTGGTAGTTCAGTGGTAGAATGCTTCCTTCCCAAGGAAGAGGTCGCCGGTCCGAATCCGGTTCACCGCTCCAAAAAGTCTAGTAGGAGGAGAGTATAAGCCCTGTTTTTGCGATTCCGCCTCTTTTTACTTCTTCAGCTTGTTTTTCTTCCGCTGGTCTTCCTGAGTTTCCTATGGTTACGGCATAGTGTTTTTCAGCTAATCTTTTGGCTTCAGCTTTTGCCTGATCAATATCTCCAGCATCAAATGTTCTTTCTCTCATTTCTCCTACAAGCTCTGTATATGTACCGTCTCCGGACATTCCAAGCATTTTTGCATACCCGCTTTGTTCTTGGGGCGAAGGCGTAGGACTCATATATGCTGTAACTTCTCCTCCTGTGACTTCTTCTCCTTCAGTTTTTGGCGTATATGCCTGATCAATTGCTGTAGACATATGAGATACCCTAGCTTCATCTACCGGTTCTTCTCTGACAAGCTGTTCATCGGTTTTGGGAGGACCTTTTCGGCTTTTGTCTATTGAATCATCAGTCAGACCGTCTTGATCTGAATCAGTTCTCGGCCTTGTTCTACGCTGTTTTACTGTTGCCTCATTCTCCTGATCTGCTTCTGATTCAGCTTGTGTTTGGGGATCCTCTTCAGCACCTGTAAGAGTTTCTATTCTTCCTCTGATTTTTTCTTTAACTCCATTTCTTTCAAGGATAATCTCTAAAGCTTTTCTTTCAAGATTCTCCGCTATTTCAGGCTCCAATCCAGATTTAGCTATCACTTCCTGAAGTATTCCAAGCTCTACTGCATCAGCCCGAAGTTCTTGATAAGCCTCTGTGTCTTCAGTTCTTAATCCGGCGAGTACTTCTACGATCATTGGTTGGTTAACATCAGATCCAAGCTCTGTATCGGCTGAGAAATATCCTTCGACCGTAGCTTCTACGGATTGACTAGTAGAATCTGGAGAAGTCATAAAATCCAATTCGGCTGTTACGTTACCGGTTGTTATATCCTCAAAAACGGTTTGTTCGGTTTGGTTGGATATTGCCCTAGCCTCGAAAGTCGCCGGAGTAATCATGCTGTTTTCTGCAATAGTAGTGGTTTGTCCAAGATTATTCGAAGGAAATGCTCTCTCGTAGACTGTACCAGGATTTACTGTCATAGGTTTTGTATCAGTAAAAGGATTAATCTGAGCGTGAGTGTTGTCTCTAGATGAAGCCCTAGCTATTTCGACGGTTCCCTTAAATGCATCGATTCCTTTTATGCTCCCTTCAAAGCTTTCTCCGCTGGTTTTTCCTATTGGTGAGAATTCAGAAAAGCTTTGGGTGCTTCCAATTGGTGAATCTTTTCCAAACATACTCGGTTGGTCTCCTCCTCCGAAGCTTTTTGAAGAACCAATCGGTCCGCTGTCCATAGATCCAATAGAGCTTCTTGAGCCCCCAAATTCAGCCGTTCCGCCTTTTGAAGTGCCTCCTGCTGAGGCTGAGAAGGAAGCTGCTGAGACACCTGGTGACATTGTTTCTCCGCTCATATTGGCGTCAGTATATCTCTTAGCCTTGCCTTGAGCTTGATTTTACCATAACAAAATCCTGACAAGAATTCAGTGAAATTTGACTAAATTATCATTTTTTGATAGTATTAATCGTGCCCGATAGTAATATCAAAAATAAAAGAAAGAAATACATTTTTGTCTCCGGGGGAGTCATCTCAGGTATCGGTAAAGGTATCACATCAGCCTCAATAGGTCTTCTTCTCAAATCAGCAGGTTATAAAGTAGCTCCAATAAAGTTTGAAAATTATCTAAATCTTGACGCGGGAACAATTAATCCCATCGAACACGGCGATACGTTTTTGTGCGAAGACGGTACTGAAGCTGACATGGATATAGGAACTTATGAAAAATTCCTCAACGAAGATATGGGTAAGGATAACTTTGTTACTATGGGGCGTATCTATTCAACTGTTATCGAGCGTGAAAGAAGATTTGAATATAAAGGAGAAGATGTTGAAGCAATACCCCATATAACTGATGAGATAATTAGAAGAATTACACATCTCGCTGAAGTAAAAGATGCTGATATTGTCATAATTGAGCTTGGAGGGACAGCAGGAGAATATCAAAACGTTTTTTACTATGAAGCGTCGCGTATAATGACCTTGAAAAATCCCGGGGATGTTATTCACGTACATGTAAGTTATGTGCCGACTCCTCCTCATTTGGGAGAACCTAAAACCAAGCCCACACAGCTTTCGGTACGTACTCTAAATTCTTTAGGAATTCAGCCGGATTTTATAATCTGTAGGTCTGACAAACCATTGGACGCGAGAAGAATTGAAAGGCTAGCGCTATTTTGTAACGTAGCACCGGAGAGAGTGATTTCAAGCCCGGATCTTCCCTCAGTCTATGGAGTTCCCCTGGTTTTGAATGAACAAAATTTAGGAAGCCAGATTCTAAAAGAATTAAATCTTCCTGTAAAACCGTCCGATTTAAATGAATGGAAAAAATTTGTAGATAGAGTTAAAAAGGTGCATGGAATGGAAAAAGATATTGAAATAGCAATTATAGGAAAGTATTTCGGAACAGGTGATTATCAGCTTAGAGATTCTTACGCAGCATTATTTGATGCCATAGATCACGCCTCTTATGAACTAGGAATAGGAATAAAAACCCGCTGGATTGATGCTGAAAAAGCCGAGAAAGATACGAATCTTTCGGAGCTTATTGGGAATCCCGACGGAATAATAGTTCCAATTGGATGGGGACTCCGGGGCGCTGAGGGTATGGTTAAAGCTGCAGGGTATGCTAGGGACAAAAAGATTCCTTATCTAGGGCTTTGCTATGGAATGCAGCTGGCTGTAATTTCTTATGCGAGAGACATATTAGGAATTAAAGACGCAAATACTGAAGAAAACGTGGAGAATGGGAAAAACCTGGTAATACATCTTATGCCTAAGCAAAAAGAGATAATGGAACGGAGGGCCTATGGCGGAACAATGAGACTGGGAAAATGGGAAGCTATTGTTAACAAGAATACTAAGGCATACAGTTTGTATGAAAAATATAATGATTTTATAGATAAATCCAGAGGTTTAACTTCAGAGCGTCACAGACACAGATTTGAATTTAATAATGATTATTTAGAAGAGTTTGAAAAAAAAGGTTTTGTTATTTCGGCCCGGAGCGTGGAAGAGGGGTTGGTGGAAATAATTGAATTACCCGAAAGCGAACATCCGTTTTACTTAGGAACTCAAGGGCATCCTGAATACAAAAGCAGACCATTAAAGCCTCATCCCTTATTCCTTGGATTCTTGGATGCAGTAGCCACGTTGAAGAATCATTAAATTTAGGCTATAATATACACTCAATGATAAAAACTATTGATTTTTCAGTTGGGGACACGGTAAAAGTCCACACAAAAATTAAAGAAGGCGAAAAGACCAGAACCCAGATTTTCCAGGGCATAGTTCTTGGTATAAAAGGAAGAGGAGAAAATAAGAGCTATACCGTACAAAAGCTGGTTGGAAAAATTGGAGTGGAGCGGATCTGGCATGTCGGGAACCCAAACGTAGATAAAGTTGAAGTTAGTGAAAAACCAAAAAAGACACCAAGAAGAGCAAAGCTTAATTATTTAAGAGTATAAATTAAATGAAGATCTCGAACCCGATTGCCATACGGGGAGAAGATATAGCCTCCAAATTCCTCAAAGAAAAAGGATATAAAATAATTGAAAGAAACTTCCGGAAAGGGTATGGAGAAATCGATATTATTGCTGTCAAAGATAAGACGCTGGTTTTTATTGAAGTAAAAACCCGAACCTCAAATCTGTATGGAACTCCTCTTGAAGCAATTACATATTTCAAGCTAAAAACATTGGTTAAAACAGCAGAATTTTATAAAGTTTTGAATCCAAAATTACCAGAAGCTCTTCGTATTGATGCGGTTTCAGTTCTCCTTGATAATTTGGGAAATGTTAGTAATATAGAGCATATGGAGAACATAACGTGAAACGAGGTATTGCCACATTTACACTTGATAGCGGGAAATGTCCGCCTTGGCTTTTTGAAAGAATGGTAAAGCTTGGCCGTTCAATGACAGATGTATTGATTGAAGAGTACGGTCCGGATGAGTACATAAAGCGCATTGCTGATCCTGTCTGGTTCCAAAGTCTTGGAACAGTTTTGGCATTTGATTGGAATGCATCAGGTCTTACAACAATTCTTACAGCTGCTCTTAAAGAAGCTATCCGCGGACGGGAAAAAGAGCTTGGGATTTTTATAGCCGGAGGGAAGGGTGCTACTTCCAGAAAAACTCCTGATCAAATTCAGGAATGGGGAAGAGTTTTGTCATTGCCCGAGAAAACCACAAAAGATCTTGTTTACTCATCAAAAATGTCAGCAAAAGTAGATAGTTCATTAATTCAAGACGACTATACACTTTATCATCATGCATTTTTCTTCAGTAAAAATGGCGCATGGACTGTGGTTCAGCAGGGGATGAATACAGCAAATGCTACGGCCAGGAGGTATCATTGGCACAGCGATAATCCAACTGACATAGATTTTACAAACGATCCTCATAAAGGTATTGCCTCTCAAATATTTAGAAAATCTACGCTTAATCTTGCGACAAAGAAAAGTAAGAGCAATAAAGACCTCTCAATGGATTTAGTCGGCTCTGGTTATAAAACTCTAATGAAAGACATAGAACTTCTCCGCCAACATTCAGGTGCAGTTTCAAGAATGATAGCCGTAAAATCTCTGCAAGGCCTGGCCTTGCAGAGTCAACAACAGGAGATGGTTTTTGCTGAGTTTGACAGGAAGGAATTTAAGCATCATGGCGTAGAGCTTGAGGATTTTACCAAAAGTAAGTATCTGGAAAAGATTTTACAAAAGGTGACTTATGAAACGCCTCAGGATTTTGAGAACTTATTGGCAATTAAAGGTGTGGGAGGTAAAACAATCCGCGCACTTTCTCTTGTTTCCGAAATCATTTACGGTGCCGAACCTTCTTATCAAGATCCTGCACGTTACTCTTTTGCTCACGGCGGAAAAGATGCGACACCTTACCCGGTGGATAAAGGAACTTATGACCAAACAATCCAAATCCTTCAAGCCACAGTAAAACGAACTAAAATTTCCCCAATCGAAAAAGACAAAGCCCTCCGAAGAATTTCCAAGTAAATTTATTGCTTAAGGAGTTTTATTTGATCCCTTAGGATTGCGGCGGTTTCGAAGTCAAGTTCTTTAGCTGCTTGCTGCATTTCGCGTCTCAATTCTTTTATAAGTCTTTCTTTCTCATCCGGCATTAAGACATCTTTTTCTTTCAGCTTCATTAAGAATTGTGCGGACTTCATATCTTCCTGCTCTTGTTCTACCAATCTTGCGCGTATGGATTTCTGAATGGTTTTAGGAGTAATTCCGTGGTCTTTATTAAACTTTTCCTGAACTTCACGTCTTCTATCCACCTCTTTTATGGCTTCGTCCATGGATCCTGTTATATTATCTGCATACATTATTACCTGAGAGTCTACATTTCTGGCAGCTCTACCCATGATTTGGATTAAAGAAGTACGGGATCTTAAAAATCCCTCTTTATCTGCGTCAAGAATTGCCACTAGCGAAACCTCAGGCAAATCCAAACCTTCCCGGAGTAAATTGATACCAACCAAAACGTCGTATTTACCAGAGCGTAGCCTGTCTAACTCGTCTTGGCGTTCAAGAGTTTCTATGTCTGAATGAAGATACCCCACTAGGATTCCTTGTTCGCTCAAGTAGCTTGAAAGGTCTTCAGACATTCGTTTTGTAAGGGTGTTCACCAAAACTCTTTGTTTTCTCGCGACGCGTTTTGCTATCTCAGAAATTAAGTCATCGATTTGACCTTTGGTTGGTTTTACAGTTACTTTGGGATCAATTAAACCGGTAGGCCTAACTAATTGTTCAGTTATTCCTCCGTCAAATCCGCTAGCCAGAGAAAGTTCATAATCATTGGGAGTTGCTGATACATAAACCATCTGGTGAGTGCGCTGCATAAATTCCTCAAACCTTAAAGGCCTGTTGTCTAGCGCTGAAGGAAGCCTGAATCCGTAATTTATTAGGGTTTCTTTTCTGGCGCGGTCTCCGTTAAACATCCCTCTAATCTGCGGAACCGTCATGTGGGATTCGTCAACAAAGCAAAGCCAATCAGGAGAACAGGCCTCCATGTAATCTAAAAGTGAGTGGGGAGGCTGTCCCGCGGCCCTTCCGTCAAAATATCTTGAGTAATTTTCAATTCCATTTACAAATCCTAACTCCTGAATCATTTCCAAATCATAAGTAACTTTTTGCCGGATTCTTTGTGCTTCAATAAGCTTTCCTTGTTCTTTAAATTTTTTTTCCTGCAGATCCAGGTCATGCTTAATTTGCCCGAACACACTTTTATAGGCAGTGGGATCTGTCATGTAGTGCTTGGCAGGATATATTACGGTTTGTTCTACGGTATCTAAAACTTTTCCCGTGAGAGGATCAAACACTTCAAGGTTTTTTATCTTATCGTTTCCAAGCTCAATCCTTACTCCGGTATCAATATAAGCCGGAAATATGTCCAAGCTTTCACCGCGGATCCTAAAAGTTCCTCTCTGAAAAGCATAGTCATTCCGCGAATATTGAAGATCTGAAAGCTTAAGCATGATGTCTTTTTGGCTCGTTATCATACCTTTTTTAAGCTCAGCTATGTGTTTTCCGTATTCCTGGGGAGAACCAATGTTATAGATACAAGAAACAGAAGCGACAATTATTACATCTTTTCGGGTAAGTAGATTAGCGGTTGCAAAAAGCCTTAATTTATCAATCTCATCATTTGTCTCCGACTCTTTTTCTATGTAGGTATCAGAGGAAGGGATGTATGCTTCTGGCTGATAATAGTCGTAATAAGATACAAAGTATGAGACAGCGTTTTCCGGAAAAAAATCTCTGAATTCCTGATAAAGCTGAGCTGCCAGGGTTTTTGCCGCAACGTCAGATTTTAAATATTGTCGAATCCAGGAAACAGGTAGTTGTATGTTCATTTTTAAAATTGTTCAAGAAAACGGACGTC
>CAZSXQ010000034.1:0-7370 GCA_964611415.1 uncultured Gammaproteobacteria bacterium | reverse complement strand
GGCGGAAAGAAGCTAGTAGGAGAGACATCGGTTTCCGGTTCTAAAAATGTAGCCTTGAAGGCACTGGTTGCAGCATGTTTAACCGGCGAGGAAGTAATAATTGATAATATTCCTCTTATATCAGATTTGCTTGTGATGACAGATATTATAGAAGAGTTGGGGGGCAATATTGATAGAGAAGACCACACAATTCATATTCAGATTCCAGAATTTAAGAAAGAAAAAATTGCACTTGAGCGGGCCGCAGAAGTAAGGACCTCTGCTATGTATATGGCGCCCTTACTAGCTAGGAATGGAGAAGCAGTAATCCCAAATCCGGGAGGATGCCGTATAGGAGCAAGACCCATAGATAGGACTATTGAGGGCCTTAGGAAGATGGGAGTTGAGGTAGAATACAAGAGTTCTGATGGATATTTTTACATGAAAGCTCCCAACGGCCTAAGAGGCGTAGAATATGAGTTTAATAAGAGCACACACACCGGAACAGAAACCTTAATTATGGCCGCAGTTTTAGCACAAGGAAAAACAACTCTCCGGAACGCTGCGGAAGAACCTGAAATAAACGAGCTTATTGATCTTCTTATTAAAATGGGTGCAAAAATCGTTAAAACAGGTCCCAGAACTATAGAAATTGAGGGTGTTAAGAAGTTAACGGGTGCTAGGTTTAGAATATCTCCCGATAGAAACGAAATAGTAACCTTGGCGATTGCAGCGATTATTACCAAAGGAGATATTTCTATTAAGGAAATTCAAGACACAGACCTTTCTAGTTTTATAGAAAAGATGGAGGAGATCGGAGCGGGAGTTGAAAAAAAAGAGAATGGCATTAGATTTTTCTACAAAGGAGAAATTGGAGCAACAGATATGGTGACTTCGATATATCCTGGTTTTATGACAGACTGGCAGGCTCCATGGGCAGTTCTTATGACTCAAGCGAAGGGTATTTCAGTAATTCACGAAAGAGTATATGAGAGTAGATTTAGCTACGTGCCGGAATTAGAAAAAATGGGAGCTGATATTGAATTATTTAATCCTGAAGTAGCCGATCCTGAGAAATACTACAATTTCAATATTCATGATGATATGCCGGGAAATAAACATGCAGCTAGGATTAAAGGCCCGGTTGACCTTCATAACGCTGTAGTTACGATAACTGATCTAAGAGCAGGTGCCACGCTTGTTTTAGCTGCACTTGCAGCACAAGGGAAAACTGTAATACTTGAAGTTCACCATTTGGACAGAGGATATGAAAGATTTGAAGACAGACTTAATAGTTTGGGAGCAGAAATTATTAGATCTGAAGACAACTGAATTCTTCCTAATTAAGCCACCAAGCACTATATAATTAGTAGTTATGGCACAGCTTTTAGGACTTACGCTCTTGTCTTTATTTTTTACGGGAGTTCTCATAGTCCCTTTTATAGATTTTCTTTATAGAATAAAATTGAGACGTCAGAAGCAAAAAACTGTCGACATTTTTAACAAACCAACTCCTGTTTTTGATAAATTAAACTCCTGGAAAGTAGGAACTCCATTCGGGGGAGGGATTTTAATAATAGGAGTTGTCACCATGCTCTCATTATGGAGCTACGGAATTTTTAACATATCAGCCTCCATTTGGGAGGTTTTTGTTTTACTCTTCGCATTTATTAGCTTTGGAGCATTGGGATTTTATGATGATCTTAAAAAGCTGATAGAAGATCCAAAGAAATATTCAATTTTTGGCTTAAGGTTCCGTCATAAGTTTTTACTCCAATGGATTTTAGCATTTATAATTGCATCAATTCTCTACTTCAAGCTAGGCTACGCTTCTATTTTTATAACCGGATTCGGAACGCTGGATCTTGGATATATTTATATACCTCTTGCTGCCGCTGCCATAGTGTCTTTTGTTAATGCATTTAATATAGCCGATGGGCTTGATGGGCTAGCATCAGGACTCCTTCTTATTTGCTTGGGTGCCTTCTTAGCCATCTCTTCAGCACAGCTTGATGAAACCCTAGGTATGTTTATTTCAATTCTCATGGGAAGTGTCGCAGCGTTTTTATATTTCAATATCTACAAAGCGAGATTATGGTTAGGAGATGTAGGGTCTATGTCTCTTGGGGCGAGTCTTGCAGTTATTGGTCTTTTGTCGGGGAAAATTTTTGCTCTTGCGGTTATAGGCGGAGTATTTGTAATAGAGGTTGGATCTTCTTTAATCCAGCTTTTATCTAAAAAATACCTAGGAAGAAAAGTTTTTCCTGTTGCTCCTTTTCATCTGCTACTTCTTAAAAGAGGTTGGGAAGAGCCTAAAATCGTTATGCGTGCATGGCTGCTAGGTTTTTTCTTCGCAGTATTAGGTCTCTACATTGCTCTTCTTTCCTAATCTTTAATTATCCTTTTAAAGACCCATTTTAGTAGCTATAATAAGACTAATAGCAATATTTATGCGAAGATCTGATTTAGCCTTGTTGATTTCGGTAATAGGACTTACGATGTTTGGTCTTTTTATGATTTATGATGCATCCTCCTATGTGGCTTTCCGTGACTTTGGCGACAAATATAACTATGTTAAAGATCAAATACTTTGGATTATTTTGGGCTTTGCAGCTCTTAGTGTTGTCTCATTTTTTGATTATCATAAATTTTATAACTTAGCGCTGCCAATTTTAATTGGTTCTATAGTCTTATTGTTTTTAGTTCTAGTTCCTGGTTTAGGAATTAAGGTGCTTGGGGCAAGAAGATGGATTGATTTAGGTTTTTTTGTAATTCAGCCTTCAGAGTTCGTAAAGCTCGCATTAACTATTTATCTGTCTGCGTGGTTTTCCATGAAGGAAAAAGGAAGATTTGTCGCGTTCCTTTTACTAATTGGATTAGTGCTTTTTCTTGTGATGCTTCAGCCTGATATGGGTACGGCTACTATAATTTTAGGTGAGGCGATCATTCTTTATTTCCTCTCAGGCGGGAGTATTTTACATATTTTATCCCTGATTCCCGTGGTGGGGGTAGGCGGTTTGGGAATGATACTTCTTGAACCGTACCGGGCTAAGAGGTTAGCCACTTTTCTAAATCCTGATCAGGGGATACTGGACTCATCTTATCATCTAAGACAAATCCTTATTGCTTTAGGTTCGGGTGGAGTGTTTGGGGTAGGAATTGGCAATTCGCTTCAAAAATATGCTTATCTTCCGGAGAGCACAACGGACTCAATATTTGCAATAATTGCTGAGGAAATAGGTTTTATCGGAGTCGTGATACTAATTCTCGTTATGCTTTTTGTAATCTACAGAGGTTTTTATATAGCAGTTAGGGCAAAAGATAATTTCGGAAAACTATTGGCAGGAGGTATAATATCGGTTCTCGCCATCCAAACCATAGTTAACTTAGGTGCTCAGACCGCACTTCTTCCCTTAACGGGCGTACCTCTCCCGTTTATCTCATACGGCGGGTCCGCATTAATTGTAAATTTGTTTTCTGTAGGAATTTTGCTTAATATATCAAGACAGAGCCATGAATAAATTAAAAATCAAAAATTAAATCTAAAATCTTAAGCGAGGGGTGGTGCGAGTGGAAGGGATCCCGACAGCGCGGAATCAGTGTTTCGTGAATGAGCACTGGCGGGAGGGAGAACGAGCGACAGGACCCCGAGCAAACAATTAATTATGAAAATAGTAATAACCGGAGGACATTTGACTCCTGCTCTTTCAGTAATAGAAGAATTGCCAGCTGACGCAGAAGTTCTATACGTAGGAAGAAAGCATACGATAGAAGGCGACGCGGCAATTTCATTAGAATATGAAACTATTCTAAAGAAAAATATCCCCTTTGTTTCACTAAAAACCGGTAGGTTTCAAAGAAGTCTTACGATGCATACTATTCCTTCTTTGACAAAAATTCCGTTTGGTTATTTCCAGGCAATCCTTTTACTTAAAAAATTTAATCCCGATGTGGTTTTAGGATTTGGCGGATATGTAAGCGTGCCCGTAGCTCTTGCGGCCAAAACTTTGAGAATACCAATTGTGATTCATGAACAGACCCTGGAAGCAGGAGCTGCAAATGTACTCGTATCAAAATTTGCCAAAAAAATATGCATTTCATTCGAGACTTCCAGAAAATATTTCCCTAAAAATAAAGTAGAGCTTACAGGGAACCCTATAAGGAAAACGGTTTTTCATCCAGCAAAGAAAATTGAAGTTGAAGAAAATGGTCCTGTGATTTTTATAACTGGCGGAAGTCAGGGGTCTCATGCGATAAATCTTTTGGTTCAAGGATCCCTTACTAAACTTCTGGATAAATTCACTATAGTTCATCAAACAGGGGATTCCCAGGAGTTTAGAGACTTCGATAAACTTTTGATTCTTAAGGAGGGACTAAATAACAATAAAAGAAATAAATATTATCTTTCAAAATTCTTTTCCCCTGAAGAGATAGGCTCAATTCTTAAATCAGCTGATCTAGTTGTATCTCGTGCCGGAATTAATACAGTGTCTGAACTAATTTTCTTAAAAAAACCTTCTTATCTCATTCCGATTCCAACATCTCAGAAAAATGAGCAAGTAAAAAATGCTTTGTTTCTCAAGAATCTAGGATTGGGAGAAATAGGAGAACAAAAAAATCTTACTCCGGAAGATTTTTATAAAGATTTGAATGACATGATTGGGAATATTAATAATTATAAGCTTAAAGATTCTAGTAATAAATTTCCTAAAAATGCAGCCCAGAAAATAATTGATGTAACCTATGCTGCCTCGAAAAACAATAACTAAAAGACAAAAAAAAGAGGCCTCAAAGAAAAAACTTGGAACGGTTTTGGTTTTTATTGGACTTTTCATGATAGCTCTTTCTCTTTTTTTTACTGCATATCTGGAAAAAAAACCAAAACCGTTGAGCCCTTTATCTAAAAATCAGAAGTCGGTAAATACAGCGGTTGAGGAAAGTTTAAAAAAGAAAAATATTTCTTTTCAGTCAATTGATACGGCAAATGACTTAAGTATTGTCGTAAAGCTTGATAAAAATAAGGAAGTCGTAATTGACCCTGATAAAGATATTGGGGAGCAATTGTCCTCTTTACAATTAATCATTGCTCAGCTTAAAATAGAAGGTAAGTCGTTTAAGCGTCTAGATTTTAGGTATCAAAAACCTATTATAACCTTTTAATCATGACAGAAGGTAAAATTGTTGTTGGTGTAGATATTGGAACCTCAAAAATTGTAACCATCATAACAAGAGTTGATGAAACAGTTAATGTTCTTGGTGTGTCTGAAATAAAGTCGTTGGGTATTAAAAAAGGACAGATTGTAAACATAGAAGAAGCTGTCGTAGCCATAAATTCTTCCATAGAAGCAGCTGAAAGAATGGCAGGAGTTTCTGTTTCCCGGGTAGTTGCGTCCATCGGAGGAAGCAATATTGAATCACAAAATTCCCGCGGAGTTGTAGCAGTAGCACAGCCTGAAGGAGAGATTACAGAAGGAGACGTAGTCCGGGTTATTGACGCTGCAAAAGCAGTCTCTCTTCCCTCAACCCGTGAGATAATCCATGTTTTACCCAGGAGCTATACGGTGGATGGACAGGAAGGAATCAAAGATCCTATCGGGATGACGGGAACGAGGCTTGAGGTTGAAACCCACATAGTTAGTGCAGGGAGCCCGGCTGTAAGAAATCTTGAAAAAGCTTTTTCTCAGGTAGGGGTGGATGTTGACGCAATGGTTTTTTCAGGATATTCGAGCAGTCTTGCTACGCTGTCAGAAACAGAAAAAGAGCTTGGTGTTGTTTTGGTTGACATTGGAGCCGGAACAACCGATATCTCAATTTATATTGATGGATCAGTTGCGTATTCTTCAGTGCTTCCCATCGGAGCCCGTCATATCACTAATGATTTGGCAATAGGACTTAGAATTTCCCTAGAGTCTGCAGAGAAGGTAAAACTTTTCCTGTCCCGCCCTGTAAAAAAAATCATCGCATATAACGAAGACGGAAATGACGGTCCAAGAGAAAGAAAGCCGGCAGATGAGGTGGATTTGGCATCGCTTGGGCTTCCGGAACAGCTCAATAAAGTGTCCCAAAAAACCTTAGTTGATGGGATAATCAGGCCACGCTTGAATGAGATTTTTACTATGGTAGGACTTGAAATAAAAAAATCCGGATTTGGCGGACAAACCCCCTCAGGCCTAGTGGTTACAGGAGGAGGGGCTAGAACAGTTGGTGCAACAGAGGCTGCTAAGAGAATGCTTGCGATGCCGGTAAGGATAGGGGAACCCCAAAATATTAAAGGAATAATTGATGAGATACAGGATACTCCATTCGCAGCTGTTGTAGGGCTTTCGATTTACGGAGCGCTTTTTGGAATCGAATCAAACAAGGGTATGAAGCTTAATATTCCGGGAATATCCTCTTTTAAAGGAAAATTTCCTAAAAAGATGATTGAGCTTTTAAAATCTTTTATTCCTTAGAATTGAGATACCCAAATCCACTGCGGTTGGGTGTTTATAGTACTTGCAAAAGTTTTTTTCATCTGGTACGATTTGTCAACTATGCTCATAAAGCCCCAAACAACTAATTTTGCAAAGATTAGGGTTATGGGTATAGGGGGAGGCGGAGGTAACGCTCTTAACTCCATGATTTCCCAATCTTCAATTCAAGGTGTAGATTTTATTTCAGTTAATACAGATGCTCAGTCCCTTCTTTTAAATCAAGCAGCCACAAAGGTTCAGATTGGCGAAGACTTTACAAAAGGTCTTGGGTCCGGCGGAAATCCTGAAGTAGGAAGCCAAGCGGCCGAAGAATCGTTTGAAAAATTAAAGGATATCCTTGAGGGAACTGACATGTTGTTCTTAACAGCTGGATTAGGAGGGGGAACAGGAACAGGCGCTACCCCAGTGATCGCTAGGGCTGCAAAAGAAGTCGGAGCACTCACAGTAGCAGTTGTGACCAAACCGTTCACGTTCGAGGGCACAAGAAGAATGGTGGCAGCTGAGGAGGGAATAGAGCAGCTAAAAGATAAAGTAGACACTCTAATCGTAATTCCAAATCAGAGAATTTTAGATGTGGTAGATAAAAAGCTTTCTCTTCTTGAAGCATTTAAAGTTGCAGATTCAGTTCTGACTCAAGGAGTGCAAGGAATCTCAGATCTTATCACTATGCCGGGACTTATTAACGTAGACTTCGCAGATGTAAGAACTATTATGCAAAATGCTGGTTCTAGTCTTATGGGTATTGGAACGGGAGTTGGAGAAAATAGAGCTCAAGCAGCAGCCCGTTCTGCTATAGCATCCCCGCTGTTAGAAATTACGATGGAAGGTGCACGCGGCGTGCTCTTTAATATCATAGGAGGACCAGATCTTACGATGAGTGAAGTAGATGAAGCAGCCAAGATTATCTCTTCAGCAGCG
>CAZSXQ010000033.1:0-7594 GCA_964611415.1 uncultured Gammaproteobacteria bacterium | reverse complement strand
AGTTCCGCGCTCTCCATTAGGCATTCTCAAGCTCGTATCTCTGACTTCACGGGCTTGTTCTCCAAAGATTGCTCGGAGTAATCTTTCTTCAGCAGTGAGTTCCGTTTCTCCTTTTGGCGCGATCTTTCCGACTAAAATATCTCCGGGTCCCACTTCTGAAGAAACTACTACTATTCCGTCTTCGTCCAAATTGGCTAAATCTTCTTCCGAAACGTTTGGAATATCTCTTGTGGTTTCCTCAGGTCCCAACTTGGTTTCGACTACTGCAGCCTCATATTTTTCAATATGAATAGAAGAGAGAATATCTTCTTTGACTAAGCGGTCCGAAATAACAATAGCGTCTTCATAGCCTAATCCGTCATATGAAGCATATGCGATCAGTAAATTTTGTCCCAAAGCCAATTCTCCGTTTTGTGAAGAAGGCCCATCAATAAGAAGATCTCCTTTTTTAACTTTTTGGTGCGTGGTAACCATGGCTCTTTGTGTATACGCTGTTGCTTGTGAGGTTCTTTGGAAGGACTCAATTCCATAAGTCACTTCTGGGCCGCCTTTCCCCTTGAAAACTATTTTGTCTCCGTCAGCATAAACAATCTCTCCGTCATTTGGTGCATGAACTACGCGTCCCATAACAGCTGAAACCACTTTTTCCATTCCTGTTCCGACAATTGGAGAATGAGGTATAACTAATGGCACGGCCTGAGACTGCATGTGAGTTCCCATAAGAGCTCTGTTGGCTTCATCGTGGGACACAAAAGGAATAAGAGAAGCTGCAGTTCCGACAACTTGACGAGGTAATACGTCTATGTAGTCAATTTTGTCTTTATCTACTTCTAAAAATTCTCCCTTATATCTTACTGGGACTCTTTCATCTGTAATTGTCTGATCAGCTTCGTTAAGAACTCCTGAATGAGTAATGTAGTGTTCTCTTTCATCATCTGCTGCCATATAAACGATCTCGCTGGTTGCTCTTGCAACATGCTTATTTCCTTTTTTAATATGTTCCACTTTTCTATATGGAGTTTCCATAAACCCGAATTCATTTACCCGTGAGTAAAGTGCAAGATATGTTACCAAACCGATATTTGGACCTTCAGGGCTTCTGATAGGACAAATCCTACCGTACTGTGAAGAGTTAATGTCTCTGATTGAAAAAGCTGCACGTTCCCTTGAAATTCCTCCGGTTCCCATGACGGTTAAACGGTTTAGATTATCAATTTCTGAAAGTGGATTTGTCTGGTCTAGGATTGTTGAGAGCTGAGAGGTTCTGAAGAATTCGTTAATTGAGGCCATAATTGGTCTAGCATTAATAAGTCCTGCGATTGTGACTGGCACTTCAGGCGTAATAAGTGACATTCTTTCTTTAATTGATCTTTCCAAACGAAGAACTCCAACTCTGAAAGCCGTGGTTGCTACTAATTCCCCTACGCGTCTGATTCTTCTGTTAGCGAGCGAATCAATGTCATCCACTCCGTCAAGCCCTTTTGTTAATTGGACCAGATAAGAAATTGTTGCAATTATGTCGTCAATTGTTAGAATCCGCTCTGTTGAAGGATTAAATCCGGCGATACCTTTTAATTTCTTATTCATCTTATATCTGCCGACATCTCCCAAATCATATCTTCTGTTGTTGAAAAACATTCCGAAGAAATTTTCTTTAACTTTTTCCAAAACCACAGGCTCTCCCGGGTGCATTTTCTTAAATATTTCTATGAGTGCTTCGTTTTGGGATCCTGTTTCGTCTTTTTGGAGGGTGTTTTGGATAAATGAGGATTTTCCGTCGGCTTCTGCTTCCTTAAACTTTTCCTTTATTGCATCGTTATCTGAAACTCCGATTGCTCTAAGAAAGGTTGATGCTAAAAACTTTCTTCTTCTGTCTATTTTAACTGTTATAGTCTCATATCTTGTGGTTGTAAATTCAAGCCATGATCCATGAACCGGTCTTATTTCCGCGGTATAAAGAGTTTGGCCGGTAACTGCATCCTGCGTAGAAGTAAAAAAGACCCCTGGGGATCTTACTAATTGGTTTACGATTGCGCGCTCGATTCCGTTGACGATAAAGGTTCCTCTCTCAGTCATTTGCGGAATATCACCCAAAAATACTTCTTGGTCTATTTCTGCTTCAGTTTTTTTATTTAAGAGGGTTGCTTTAACATATAGAGGAGCGTCGTAGGTAAGGCCTTTTACGAGACAAAGAGAAGGATCATTGGTAACTTTACCAAGTCTGTAATCTTTAAAAGTAAGAGTCCAATTTTTGCCTGTGAAATCATCAATAGGAGATATTTCTTGGAGAACTTCGCCAATTCCTTTTTCCTCAAACCACTTATAAGATTCTTTTTGTACTGTTAAGAGGTCAAGTTCAGGAACTACGGGAAATTGTTTACCCCAATCTTCTCTCGGTTTAAAATTATCCTTATTGTCTTTAATATCAGCTTTAGACATTGGCAAATATAGGCGGGCAGACTAAATCGACAAAAAAATGCACGCAGGTGCATCAACCTTTCAGGCTTTTTCGTCTTAAAGTAATACGTTTATATCATAGGAGCTAAGCTTGTGTCAACAGTCAAGTTTTAGACCTATATTAGTTTATCTCATTTCTTCATCAGATAAGCCGAAGTGATGACCAATCTCATGCATTACCGTGCGCCTAACACGCTCCCTAACATCATCTGGGGTGCGACTTACCATAAGAATTGGATATTTAAAGATTGTGATCTTGTCAGGTAACACTCCTGTGTAATTTGCTCTTTTCGTAAGAGGAATCCCTTCATATAAACCAAATAAGAGAGAGCCCCGTCCCAAACGAAACTTGGTAATCTGACCGGGACTTGGCCAGTTTTCAAAAGTTACGCCTACATTTTCAAGTTTTTCTGCAAATTCCTTTGGCAGTAAATCCAAAGCTTCACCTAATAATTTCTCAAACTCTTCATCAGACATGGACTTTAGATTATACCATTTAGTATAATCCGCTCATGCTAAAAAGCTTGAGACAAGTTCTAGGCAGAAATTACCGCCCTCTTAACCTCATTGAGATCTCTCGGTCAAACTTAAAATATAACTATAGCTATCTAAGTTCTTTGAATAAAAATCTCAAAGTCGCACCAGTTCTCAAAAGCAATGCCTATGGTCATGGAATAATTCCTATCGCGCGGATTCTTGACAAACTAAATCCTCCTTTTATCTGCGTCGACAGTCTTTTCGAAGCCTACGCACTTTTAAATGCAAACATAAAGGCGCAAATTCTGATTATGGGATATATTGACCCTAAAAGCTTGGAAACCAAATCTCTTCCTCTCTCTTTTTCTGTCTATGATCTGATTCAGATTCAAAGCCTAAATAAATATCAGCCTGGCGCTAAAGTTCATATTTTTGTTGATTCTGGGATGCACAGGGAAGGAATAAGAACGGAAGAGCTTGAAAAGTTTGCGGATTATATAAAAACTAAAACTACTCTTAAAATTGAAGGACTTATGTCTCATTTTGCGATGAGTGATAAACCAAAAGATAACCAAACAAAAAAACAAGTGGAAGAATTTAAAAAGGCAAAAGATATTTTAAATAAACTTGGAGTCAAGCCAAAATGGATTCACATCGCAAATTCCTTAGGGCTGATTAATAATAAAGTGCTTGGTAATATAGGAAATATGGCGCGGGTTGGGCTTGCTGTTTACGGAATTGATCCCGAGGGGAAAGAAAGCAAGCTTAAACCCATATTGACGCTTAAAACTCATATTGCTCAAATTAAAAATCTTAAAAAAGGAGAAAAAACAGGATATGATTTCACGTTTACAGCAGGAAAAGATATGAAAATAGCAATACTTCCGATCGGATATTTCGACGGAGTTGATCGAAGACTTTCAAGCAAAGGCTTTGTAAAAATAGACGGCGAATTCTGCCCTATAATCGGAAAAGTGAACATGAATATAACAGTAGTTGACATAAGTAAGATTAAAAATCCAAAACCCGGAGATAATGTGGTCATATTTTCTGACATTCAGTCTGACAAAAATTCTATTCAAAACACGGCTAAAATTTGCGGAACTATTGCTTATGAACTGCCCATCTATCTTTCCCCTACCACTAGAAGAGTTGTAATTTAGTGTATTTGCAATCTATTGCCAATTTCTCTATAATCCCAGTCCAAATGCCTCCAGAAGTACGTACCACAGAAAATGGCCCACACAACACTCTTTTTTTCAGAGTGGATCTTATCCATGGTACAGGTTTTGACGAATCTACTTTTGATCAGCAGCTTTTAGCCATTACCGGGAACTGGCAAACAGGTGATCCCAATCAAGGCACGGCAAGATACTTGCTTCTTGACTATACTTTGATTGTTTTCCCTTACGTACTTGGCCATTTGGAGACGCGCGGAGCATTCGGCGGCGTTTTAAGATCTGCAGGTAAGATTAGATTTAATCTAAATATAGAGGAGGGTGAAGGTGAAGAAGCCAGGAGAACTCTTTATGGCCATTCGACAACTCTTGAACATGAACTTCCTCCTTATCTTTCAGATTTAAACAAGCAAGGACTAGCTCAATTACTTGCTCCTCATTTTGCCGTTGAGTAATTGTTTATTTTTTATAAATATATTTGCTCCAGAGTTTCTTAAAATAAGGAAGGGTTAAAGTAGAAAGTAAGAAACCAACCGAAGGAACTATTGCGTTTATCCAAGGATCAATATGAACTATAAACTTTAAATAGAGAGCTATTGCAATATAAGTAAAAAGAGCTAATAAAATTTTCCTTGAATAACTTGTTTCCCAGCTTTTATCGAGCTCTACATTACTATTTCTCTCTTCAATTTTCTCAATTCTTTTCTCAAGATCCATAATGCAATTATAGCATTCTGTTTGACAAATATTTTTAATCTGTTATTCTTTTCATAACATCAAGAGACCCCGACTCATCGTCGGGGCGGCAACCGAGCCCTGAGTATTATCGAACGGGACGCGGTGCCATTCCTAAACGGAAGATGTGGCCTATGAGCAAAAACTTTATTTTTACTTCTGAATCTGTCAGCTCCGGACACCCCGATAAAATCTGTGATTCTATTTCCGATTCTATACTTGACGCTGTATTAACGCAGGACAAACAAGGCAAAGTAGCTATAGAATGTCTAGCAGGCTTTAACAGGCTTATAATCGCAGGAGAAATAAGTGCAAACGCAAAAGTGGATTTTGAAAAAATTGCCAGGGTTAGAATAAAAGATCTTGGCTATACCGATCCTAATCTAAATTTTTCCGACAAATCAAATATTAGCGTTTATGTCCATGAGCAGTCTCCAGAGATTGCCCGAGGAGTTAAGAAAAAAGGGGCAGGAGACCAGGGGATGATGTTTGGGTATGCTAATATGGAAACTCCGGAACTTATGCCTCTTCCCATCCACCTCGCCCACCGCCTCGCAGAAAGATTAGACCAAACAAGACAAGAAAAAATTCTTCCATACTTAAGACCTGACGGAAAAACCCAAGTCACTGTGGAATATAAAAACGGCAAGCCTTACAAAATAAAACAGGTCGTAATCGCAGCACCCCATCATGAAAAAATTAAGCTGGAGCAAGTTAAAAAAGACCTTTTCAAGCACGTAGTCAATCCCGTACTTGAAGGATTTGGCTTCAAGATTACACCAAACGATTTAATTGTGAATGGAACAGGAGTCTGGCATTTACCTGGCCCTGCTTCAGACGCCGGACTTACGGGCAGGAAAATTATAGTTGACACTTATGGAGGCTATGCCAGAGTAGGAGGAGGCGCTTTTTCAGGAAAAGATCCCACTAAAGTTGACAGATCAGGCGCTTATGCTGCCAGATTTTTGGCTAAAAATATTGTAGCCCATAAATTGGCTGAAAAAGCAGAAGTAAGACTCGCCTATTTTATAGGAGCTCAAAAACCCATAATGCAGGACGTGGAAACTTTCGGGACTGAAAAAGTCAGCAAAAAAACTATAAAAGATTTTATGAATAAGGTTTTGGATACGTCGGTTGAAGGGATTATTGAAGGATTAAATCTTAGACGTCCAATATATCTGCAAACTTCTACCTATGGCCACTTCGGCCGTCCCGAATTCAGCTGGGAAAAACTTGCTGACTAGGAAGTTACGGAAAATCCTTTTGCTCTCCATGCGAGCATTCCGCTGATAACATTAAAAATGTTTTTATAGCCTTTTTGCTTCATTATCTCTACCGCAATTATGCTTCGGGAACCACTAAGGCAGTACAAATAAACATTTTCATTTTTACTTGGCACCTTCTTTTCAATATTATCTTCAAAAAAATCCAGAGGAATATTTATGCTGTTTTCAATTTTCCCCCGCGCTAATTCTTGAGGAGTTCTCACGTCAATTATTACAATCTTTTCTCCCGAGTCAATCTTTTTCCTTAGTACATCAACATCGACGTTTGTCATAAAATTTAAAAAGGGATTTCGTCTGAGTTTTTCACCTTAGGATCAAGCTTGCTTCTGTAAATACAAAGTGCGCATGTTTCACTAGACGCCGGTAATTCTCCATTAAGAACTTCAGAAATTTCTTTTACCAAATCATAAAAGCTTTTCATATCAGTTTCAATCGGGTGCCACTTAGGATTGGTGGTAAATACAAACTTTCCGTCCTTATGCTCTATCTCATCAGGTGAAATTGAAATCAATCCCATTTTTGAAATTTTAATCGGCTCCCCTTGCAAAGGATTTTCCAGAGCAAATTTATATGCATGGAGTTGTGAGGAAAACTTTTTTATTTGCTCCTCGTCAGGTTTGGTGATTTTAAAATCAATTACGCCGTATGTTCCGTCAGAAAGTTTGGTCAAAACATCAAATCGGCCTGAAATAAAACAATCAGGAGCTCCCGGAACAGGAAGCGACTTTAAAAATCCCTCCTGAAATTCTATAACTCCTTCCGGTAAATCAGGATGAATGTCACGCAAACTTTTTCCCATAACGGAATTTTGTAAAAGACTGTTCATGTAGCCAAAAATCGCGGGAAAAGGACCGTAATAAGAAGTGCCATTCTTTACTTTTTGGTAATAACAATGCTTACAATCCACCCACAAATACTTAAAGTCCGATGGAGATAATTTGTATTTAGCCGGCATAGAAAGCAATTATACCACGCGCGTCCTGTTTATTTGCTATATACTATTAGCCATGGATTACGTTGTTTTACTTTATTATAAATACGTAGAAATTGAGGATCCAGTAAAAGTTATGGATTGGCAGCGGGAAATTTGCACCAAACTTGGTCTCAAGGGCAGAATCTTAATTTCCGCGGAGGGAATCAACGGAACAGTTGAAGGAACAGTTTCGAACATCGAACAATACATAGGACAAACGAGCAAAGACAAACGTTTTATTGACATTAACTGGAAGAAAAGTGAAGGAACTGGATCAGCCTTTAAAAAATTAGTGGTTAAAGTGAGAAATGAAATAGTAACTACCGGAATTGCCGACAAAGACTTTGGGCCTCTTAAAAAAATCACGGGCAAATACTTGAGCGCTGAGGAACTTAAAGAGTGGTACGAAAAAGGACGCGAATTTTATGTGGTGGATATGAGGAATGATTATGAATACGAAATTGGCAGATTTAAAAATTCTATCTGGC
>CAZSXQ010000032.1:0-8107 GCA_964611415.1 uncultured Gammaproteobacteria bacterium | reverse complement strand
AGCGGAGAGATAGACGTATAAAGTCTTATTAGTCTTATAGATCTTATAGAATGCCCACAATACCAGTGGTAGCCAGACAAAGGAAAAGCTTTCTGCCAGTGCTCCTCTAACATATAAATCCAATGCTCGATAAGGAACCAATAAGTAAAAAAGGCTAGATATAACTCCCGCTGCCCTGCCCCACAGCTCTTTTACGAATATATACATAGCGACACCTGAGAAAAAAACACCTGAGAAAAAAACAAGCTTGATACTGTTAATAAAACTAAAACCCGCTAGGTGAAAAATTTCCCCAAGTATGTAGATTAAAGGTGGGTAGAAGTTAAAAAGCGGATAGCCAAAACCAAAACCCAATCCGTTTACCCAGCGAACGGGAAACTGGCCAGCTTTTAACGCCTCATCAAAAACAAAAAGTCTTGCAACGTGCTGGTCATCGTGCATCAGAAAAAGACCCGATTCCGATAAAATAAATCCAGGAATTTTTAAAATATAAACTTATTGAGCCTTTGTGTTTCTTTAAAATAAGTAGTGATAGAAAAAATACCCATATTACATTATTTTGTCTTACAAGAATGCTTAAAATTGCTGGAATACCAGATAGGGTATTTCGATCTTTTAATATCAGATAAAAAGAAAGAAGTATAAGCAGTAGTGACAATATATCGGTGTAAAGAAGAAATAAAAATACGAAAACTAAAGGAAACAGGAAAAATTGGAGTGTTTTTATCCGTGAGTTTTTGGAATCGATTAATTTACTGATTAAATAGAATATGTAAATACAAAAAGAGGAAATGAGGAAATTAATAATTCTTGTTTCGAAGATTGTTTCGGCACCAAAAATTTTTCTGAAGAATGCAATAGCCGCAGGATATCCGGGAAGTTTCGCGTCTCTTAGGAATGTTTGATCAGAGAGATTCCAATCAGTGAAGTCTTTTATTGTTTGATAATGTATAAGCTCATCGCCGTAGAGATAAGCCTTTCTCATTGAAAACAAAACCGTAAAACTTATTAAAAGTATGATGATGCCTAAAAGATACGGTTTATATCTGGTCATTGGATATTAAATCTGCTATTTTTGCTCCTAGCTCTACTGCATAGTTAGTTCCCCGATCCCAGGGATATACCTGCTGGATATTTGCTAAATAAACATTTGGAAGGGGAGTAACGAAAGGCGGAATCATCTTAGAATAATTTATAGGAATTATTGGTTGTGCAAAAGGGACCTTAAATGCTTCGTAATCTATTAATTCTTTAGCATAGTCTTTGTTTAATCTTCTTAAAAACGGGTCATAAATCTTCAATATTTCCGACTTATCCATTTTAAAATATTTATGATCTGCAGGGAGATAATTACCAAGATAAACGAGATGTTCATTACTGTAATTCTTGACATCCATGAAGTTAGAATGATCAACGATTGCCATGATTGGAGACGAGGTATCACAAATACTTAGCCAATAACTTCCATCCCCAAGAAATTGTTTACGAAGTCTTAGTACTAGATTAATTGCCCCCAACCCCTTTAAATTTGAATATTTATTTTTATAGCTTTCTGGAAGACTCGGTGCAATTTTAAAAAAGAAGAAGGAGGGAAGTGTAACTATTACCTTATCGAACGTATGTGTTTGCCTATTTGTTTTTACTTCTACTCTTCCATTACTTTTGATTTCGCTAATTTCAGTATTGAATAAAACTACTCCGCCCATTTTTCTTACTTTCTCAGTCAGTGTCTCGGCAAATTTTAAAAAACCTCCGGAAGGATAAGCTAGGCTTGGAGTTCTTTTTTTAATTCTTGCCCAAAACCATGCAAGTGAAATGCTGTCAGCAACTCCACCAAATTTATTAGAAAGCTGAGGTTCCCAGATTGCCTTGTAGCCTCTTTTTCCCATAGTTTTTACTAGATAATCTTTAGTATTAAATTTTTCAAGAATTTTCCAAAATGGATTATACCTAAGAAAAGCCAAGGAAGCTCCCATTCGGATTCTATCTACTAAAGGAAGCTTTGGAAATTTTAGAAGAGCAATTGGAGAATCAAGTTGATGAATGTTGCCACCATAATAAACGGAAGTCTTAGGTCTTTTAATTATTACTTTAAAATTAATTTCCTGTGCCAATTTCAAAACAGATTTGTCGTTTGTGAACCAATGATGATAATGTTTTTCTACGCTCCAGTCCCATCCTTTTTCTTTAAATCCGATTGCTAAGCCGCCGGGGTAGGGATCTCTTTCAAAGACAGTTACGCTATGCCCTTTTTTTTGCAAATAATAAGCAGCCGATAGGCCGGTAAATCCGGCTCCTATGATTCCTATTTTCATGCTACTTCGCTCCTATTAAATTTTATCAATTTCAATTTCATATTTATCCTTTCCGAAACATTTGAGCTTCGGATGCATGACCCATCCGTAATTTTAATGAAGGAGGGTCATTGAGATATTTGTCCCCGAGTTAGGAGGAAAAGAATTATACCGCCTCCTATAGCAGTTACTGCGGCGATCATGGAAATTATAACAGAAGAATTTCCCGTTGGGGGAATTGTGGGAGCTAAGGTTCCCGAAACACTTGATAAGAGGATGGGGGTGGGAGTAATTTCAGGAGTAGGAGGTATGGAAGTAGGTGTTGGTGTTTCCACTGGAATTTCAGATGGGGATGGGGTTGTCACTCCTTGAGCTATTATTGTTTGATTTTTTCTAACTTTAGTTCCCATGGACGGAAAACCACCCGCACCGGGTGCATCTGTAGGTTTTAAATCTTTATTATTATCAGAGAAGTCGTAATTATTGGAAAGGGTAATTATAGGAACCGGATTTACTTGATCTTCAGATACGCTAGCTGAGGAAAATAAGTTTTCAGTCTTAGCTTCAATATTAATTATATCTCCTGTTTTTATAGAAAAATAAGCATTAAACGATTTACTACGGAGTGTGTTAAGAGGAATTGTATAATTACCGTTATTTTTAATATAAGCTGAGATTTTTTGTGACCCGTTAATGGATGCATATACTAATCCCTCAAGGGGACTTGATCCGTCAGGCATAACAACTCTTCCGCTCAGCGGTTCATGATCTGAGGGTTGTTCCGTTAATTCATTTCCAGTTTTGATATTAAAATTAGAACCGTTATTAAGATATGTTTTAGTTCCTGACGTAATCATAAAATAGTAAACCGTGTTAGGGCTTAGGCCTTTTAGGCTTATTGAGTGTGCTTTGTATTCGCTTACTGACTGAGTCAATTGATCTCTATCATCCAGCACTATGTTTTCTAACGCCCCGGGATCTGTACCATAATTGATAGTGCCAATGACCTGATCGTCAGTAGTATATGAAACCGTAAAGGCAACATCGGAAACATTTGTAATTTCAACGTTTTTTGGATCTTGTCCAGGACCGGCATTTATTTGAAATAATGAACCATTTTTAACTAAAAACGTGGTAACAAAGGTCCCTATAACAATTATTAATAATCCAATGCGTGTGGGGAGTTTCCCATTGAATAAATTTTGCCTCATGGGGTAATCTCCTGGTCAGCAGAATCAGTTCCTGAACCAGAGTCTAGTTCCAAAGTTGGTTCTGGAGTTAGCTCGGGAGTTACTGTGGGAGATATTTCTTCCAGGGGTACGTCCTCTGGTATTGGAGTTGGCACGGATTCTATCTCATACAAAGGATTTATTCGTTGCCTGTTCTTAAGGGCTTCGATTGTATTAGTGTCGAATTTTCCTTCGATTGGAATGATTTGAATAGTAAGAGGATTTTTAACAGTGGAAGTAACATGATTATGGTAAATAGTAAATATTACCCATAGGATAGTTAGTACAAAACTTGGTATTAGTATTATTAATATTTCTTTTTGCTTCATTTTTTAAATAATGCAGATCCTTTTAGGTTTAATTCTACGCTTGCGCTGTCAACTCCGGTATTTGTAATAGAGAAACTGTCGATAGACACGACTCTTTGTATTTCAGTTAAATTTGTAAGAAGCTTATTTACGTTTGCATAGGTGGCTTGTGTTGTGAGTTCGAAGTGTATTTTAGAACTTTCTGTTGCCGGAGAAGCGACGAGATTCACAGGAGAAACTATTATATTTGATATAGGCGTTTCCGCATCTTGTGCCACTGATTGAATTTGGGCTATTAGGGTTGGTGCTTCGGGCTGAAGAGGGATGGCTTCTAGTAAGAAAGGAATATCTTCTTGAATGTTTTGATATGCTTGAGATAAAGCAGACATATTCTTAACTTTTTGGCTAAGCTGTTTTTCTACCATCTTACTATCTTCAACTTCCCTTCTTAATTTAACAATTGTCGCTAGTGTGGGATTAATTGCGAACAGAGCAAAAAAAATTGATGCCCCGAGGGTAAGAATTATTGCGAAGTATTGTTGATTCTTGTCCTTTTTTATGTAAGGCAAAATGTCTTTATAGTATTTTTCATATTTAACATTTTTAAATATCTTTTTCATATTTATTCTTTTAATGTTGCTAATATGCCGACTTTTACAGCGTCTGTCCCAGTTTGATTATTTATAGTAGTAATACTTACTAGGCTCACGGGTGGGTACTCTTTGAGGAAATTTATAAATGTACTAAGAGATGAAACAGAACGAATATTTGCCAGTATGTTAATTTTATTGCCTTCGATTGAAAGTGAATCAAAAGTTGTTCCTGGGGGAGTTTTTTCTATGATGTCATTAAGCATTTTTACGTTCTTATCAGCCTTCTGACTCGCTTCGGATGCCGAGAAAATTCTTTCCTGGAGATTTCTATATATAGCTTCTCTGTCTTTTATGTTTTCGATAATTGCTTGTTCGCCTTTAATCTTGGTATGAAGGTCAATTAGCGTTCGGTCAAGCGTAAATCTATAAATAAAAGTCGTGAATGCTACAATTTCAGTTATTATTACAAGCAGTCTTCCTATACTTAAGGCCCATTTTAATATTTGATCTAATAAACTGATTCTTTTTTTAACTAGGTTAATAGAGGCAGTTGATTGCATGGCAATTTTAGTCTATGTTTTTTTTAGTTCTTTGTCAAAAGAGATGAGGCTATTTTGATTTTGTTTTGGGGGATGAAGAGCCGTTTAATTTTGTAAGCCGTGATTTAATTCTTGCTGCTTTATTTTTATGAATTATACCTTTTTTTGCAGCTTTATCTATTACTTTGGCAGCTGCCGAAAGCCTTTTTACCGTAGGAGATTTTCTTGTATTTTTGACAATTTTTTTGAAACCGGCTTTTAAAACCTGGTTCTTAATTTCTCTTTTTCTGTCTTTTCTTAACTTTTTCTTGGCTTGTTTTGTTACTGGCATGCACGCATTTTAGCATGCTATACTGATATTCGCAACACATTTGTACAAAGTTTATGCCTTTACAATTCTTTCAAAAAGGTCTCACCCTTCTTCTTAAAAAACAAACAAATATTCTTTCAGCTGCCATGGTTTTAATGGCAACAGTAGTCCTTTCACAGGTTTTGGGGCTATTTCGTCAGAGACTCTTAGCGGGTATTTTTGGAGCATCAGATACTTTAGGGGTTTATCTTATATCTTCAAAGCTTCCTGATTTTCTTTTTCAGTTAATTATCGCAGGCGCACTGTCTTCTGCATTTATTCCTGTATTCGCAAGTATGCTTCATAAAGGCCGAGAAGAAGAAGCAAACAAAATGGCCTCAACGCTTATGCTTTTTGGTTTCGTTTTTTTCGGAATTGTATCAATTATTTTGTTTATTTTCGCGCCAATTTTTCTTCAGCTTTTTAATTTAGGATCAGGGTATCCACCAGCGCAAATGGATTTAATGACAAATCTTATGAGAATAATTATCTTAGGACAAATTATTTTTTTAATCGCAACATTTTTTTCCGCAATTCTTCAGTCTCATAATCATTTCTTTATTCCAGGAATTGCAGCGGCGTTATATAACTTAGGAATTATTTCAGGAATTTTATTATTTTCTGATAGAATTGGAATCTATGCACCTGCCGTAGGAGTAATACTTGGAGCCTTAGCTTTTGCACTTTTTCAAATACCTCTCATTAGAAAAGTACACTTTTCATTCCGTCCAAGTTTTTCTCTCGATACGGTTGGAGTAAAAGAAGTAATTAGATTAATTTGGCCAAGAACCTTATCTCTATTTATTTTTCAAATCGGAACTATTCTTACCGTTGCTTTAATATCATTTCTTCCGTCAGCGGGCCGAAATTATGTAATATTAGATTTTGCTCAAACATTGGCTTTTGCGCCGATTGTTCTTTTTGGTCAGTCTATTGCTCAGGCTGCTTTTCCTGTTTTGGCCCGGGAAAAAGATAGATTGGATGTTTTTAGAACTACTTTCTTAACAAGCTTTAATCAAATGCTATATTTAGTTTTGCCTGTTTCGGTTCTATTTATAGTTCTTCGTATTCCTATAGTTAGGCTTATATTCGGAGCTGCGCGTTTTGATTGGGAAGCTACCACCTTAACTGGGAGAACTTTAGCGTTTTTCGCTTTTGCAATTTTTGCTCAAGCTTTGATTTATTTGGTATCTCGTGCTTTTTATGCCCTTCATGATACGAAAAGTCCTTTAATTGTTGGTGCAATTTCTACTGTTTTTATGCTTGTTTTAAGCTTCTTTTTTGTAACTGTCTTAAGTACTGAGCTTAATAATTTTTCTAAAATATTAGATCTAAGATTTACAATAGTGCCAATAGGAGTAGAAGGTATTGCTTTTGCTTATTCTCTTGCAGGGATTCTAAATTTAACAATTCTTCTTTTTCTCTTGAATAAAAGAATTAAGATTTTTAATTTTAGAACTTTTTGGCTCCCCCAATTAAAAATATTTCTTGCTGTAATTTTTATGGGTTTTGCGCTTTATATTCCAATTAAACTTTTAGATCAACTTGTTTTTGACACTACAAAAACAATTAATTTAATTTTTTTAACAGGCATCTCAAGTTTTATTGGACTTTCAATTTATCTTTTCCTGACGTGGCTCTTAAATGTAAAAGAAGCAGAAACATTCTTGTATGTATTCCGGAGAATTAGTGGATACAAAGAGTTGGTTAATAAAAGTGAAAAAATCATTGATACTAAAACCAGCCAGTAATTGCTTTTGTTCTTCAAGCAATTTATACTTGCAAAATTATGAATCCCGTTAAAGACCGATTAACATAAAACATATTAAAATTAGATGGAAATGAAGAAATTTAAAAATCATAATATAATACTTAACGCAAGTGTCAAGGACACTCGCTGTCTTTAACGGGATGAACTCAAATATTAGAAATTTTGCAATCATTGCTCACATAGATCATGGTAAATCAACTCTCGCCGACAGATTTTTGGAATTAACGAAAACAATGACTCTTAGTAAAATCGGGGAACAGTATCTAGATACAAATCCGATAGAAAAAGCGCGAGGAATAACTATAAAACTTGCGCCAGTTAGGATGAACTATACCCTAAACGCTAAACCATATGTCCTAAATCTAATTGATACCCCTGGCCACGTAGATTTTTCCTATGAGGTTTCCCGTACGTTGGCTGCTTGTGAAGGAGCGATTTTACTTGTTGACGCAACACAGGGAGTTCAGGCCCAAACAGTTGCCCACTTCTTTTCTGCAAAAAAAGAAGGCCTAACGATAATTCCGGTAATTAACAAAATAGATTTGGAAAGCGCAAGAGTTGAAGAGGTTGCCACAGAGATGGAAGAAATTTTTTCGATTGATAAGAATGAAATTATTTATATTTCTGCAAAAACAGGTAAAAATGTTGACGAGTTACTCCGAAGAATAGTTGAGAAAATCCCCCCGCCTAAAGGTTTGATTAGTGCCCCCTTACGGGCTTTAATATTTGACGCTTTTTACGATGAACATCGAGGAGTAATTGTTTATATCAGGGTAATGGACGGAACTTTATCAAAGAATGGAAAGATTACTTTTTTTCAGAGCAGAAAAACTACAAATGCCGGAGAGATTGGATGCTTTACTCCTCTTATGACGCCCAGAGAAGAACTAATTGCAGGAGAAATCGGATACATCGTCACGGGAATTAAAGATATTCATGAGACGCAAGTGGGAGACACGGTAATATCTGATATCTCAAATCTTAAATCTCAAAAATTGGACGTCAAGCCGCTACCTGGATATAA
>CAZSXQ010000031.1:657-8294 GCA_964611415.1 uncultured Gammaproteobacteria bacterium | reverse complement strand
AAGAAAAAAGGGTTGATCCGGGGAATATTTTAATGGTCACATTCACAAATAAAGCGGCTAATGAGATGAAACAAAGAATTGAAAAGCTATCGGGCGACACGGATAAGCCTTCTGTCGGAACATTTCATTCTCTATGCGCAAGAATTCTAAGAATTGAAGGTAAAAACATTGGTTTTTCAGAAAAGTTTACTATTTATGATACTCAAGATTCGGTGGATGCTATTAAACAGGCTATGGAAAGAGCAAACATTTCCGTAAAAGACTTTAAACCCTCTTCGGTTCTTTCCACAATCTCTCAGGCCAAAAATCAATTGATCTCAGACTTAGAATATCTTAATCTAGCAAGAGGATATTTTCAGGAAAGTGTTGCGAAAGTGTATCCCTATTACCAAAGAATTCTAAAAGAAAACAACGCAGTGGATTTTGATGATCTGCTTTCCCGGACACTTGAGCTTTTCGACAAGAATCCACAAATTCTTGATAAATATCAAGATAAATTTAGATATATTATGGTTGATGAATACCAGGATACAAATCAAGCGCAGTATATCTTAACAAAAAAACTCTCAAAAAAATGGCAAAACATTTGTGTTGTTGGAGACTTTTCCCAAAGCATTTATTCATTTCGCGGCGCTAACTTTCAAAATCTAATTACATTTAAAAATGACTTCAAAAATGTCAAAACATTTAGTCTTTCCCAAAACTACCGCTCCACTCAAACAATACTAGACAGTGCTTACTCTGTTATTTCTAAGAATACCTCGCATCCTGTTTTAAAACTTTGGACTAATAATACTCAGGGCGAAAAAGTCTTAGCTTATGAAGCGGATAACGAACACAATGAAGCCGAATTTATAATCACCCAGATGATTAACCTAGGGATTGAACCAAAAGATGTTGCAGTTCTATATAGAACCAATGCGCAGTCCAGGGTAATTGAAGAGGTATTTCTTCATCACGCGGTTCCTTATGTATTAGTTGGGGGAACTAGGTTTTACGAAAGAAAAGAAGTTAAAGACGTCTTAGCGTATCTTAGAGTAACAGACAATCAAAAAGACAATGTTTCATTCAGGCGCGTTGAAAAACTTGGAAAAGGAAGACTTAAAAAATTCATGGAGTTTACGGAAGGATATGAACCAGACAAACTACCCACAATTGAGATAATGGATAAAATTCTAGAGAAAACAGAATACTTATCTTTATATGATCCAAGAGACGAAGAGGATATAGGGCGTCTCGAAAACATTAAGGAGCTCCGGTCTGTTGCTATTGAGTTTACCTCTCTATCAAGTTTTTTGGAAAATGTGTCATTGGTAGAGCAGGAACAGTTACGCGATAATCCTAAAAAAGACGACAAGTTAAATGCGGTAACACTTATGACCCTCCACTCGGCTAAGGGGCTAGAATTCCCTTATGTATTTATGATCGGGATGGAGGAAGGAATTTTCCCGCACTCTAGATCTCTTATGGAAAAAAGTGAGCTTGAGGAGGAGAGAAGACTTTGCTATGTTGGGTTTACCCGTGCAAAAACACGTCTATTTCTGACATACTCTAAAAGAAGATTAATATTCGGACAAAGATCGTCTAATACTTTGTCTCGTTTTATTTTAGATATTCCCCAAGAATCAATAATCTTAAATAGCGGGTATAGTAATGGCGATGTCCCTGATTTCTTATGAACTTTACTGATATTGAAGAGACGGATGCCATAATCTATAACATCTCTGTAAACCATCCGCTCCAAGCATTTGAGTGGGGAGAATTCAGGAAAAAAACAGACGTAGAATTGATTCGAAGAGGAATTGTAGAGAACGGCAATATTCTAAGTCCTTATCAAATCACAGTTCATAAAACTCCTAATTTCCCTTATTTGATAGGCTATTTCCCTAGAGGAGGACTCCCTTCACAGGAGTTATTGGACGAACTAAAAACTTTGGGTAAACAAAAAGGCCTTAGCTTTATTCAACTCGAACCAAACGTTGAGATTGGAAATTGGATCCGCCAAATCGGCGGAGAAAATTCTGGTTTGCGGCCAGCATTTCATCCTTTGATAACTAAATATACTTTTATATTAGACCTTTTAAAACCTGAGGAAGAACTTCTAAAAAATATGCATCAAAAAACTAGATACAATGTGCGGCTTGCGGAGAAAAAAGGAGTAAAGGTTGAAATTGATAACAGCGGTAAATCTTTTAAAGATTATTTAAAATTAACCAACGACACCACCAAGAGACAAAAGTTCTATGCACACGATGAAAAATATCACAGACTTATGTGGGAAACTCTCGGGAACCATGATAACCAAGATTTTAATCCCAACAAACTTCAGGCGCATTTATTAAAAGCTACATATAATAATAAAACCTTAGTTACGTGGATCCTTTTTACTTTTAAAGATACTATTTATTATCCGTATGGTGCGTCTTCTGATGAACACCGTGAAGTTATGGCATCCCAACTCACCATGTGGGAGGCAATAAAATTTGGAAAAAATTTAGGACTTAAGAAATTTGATATGTGGGGAGCCGCAGAACCAAACCCAAAACCTTCAAACCCCTGGTATGGATTTCATAGGTTTAAAGAAGGATACGGAGCAACTTTAACTGAGTTTATCGGAAGCTATGATCTGGTTATCAATCCCCTAAACTATAGATTATTAACTGTTGCAGATAAACTGCGCTGGACATATTTAAAGACTAAAAAACTTAAAACTTAAAACTTAAAACTTACATGACCAACTTCTCATTTGTTAATATCTCTAAAATAATCCAGAACTTCGTAACAGAACAGGTAGAAAAGGATAATTTCTCGGGTTCATATTTAATAGCTAAAGACGGCAAAATTATTATTGAAGGTGCATACGGCATTGCAAATAAAAAGTTAAACATCCCCAATTCAATAGAAACAGTTTTCAATCTTGGGTCAGTGAGTAAAATGTTTACAGCAGTAGGAATAGCACAATTAGTTCAAGAAAATAAATTATCTTTTATCGATACTGTTGGAAAATACATTACTGATTATCCAAATGAAGATATTAAGAATAAAGTCACTATACATCACTTGCTTTCACATACAAGCGGTATGGGACATTATTTAGCAGATAAGAAAAAGTTCTTAGAACAACGCGAAAAATTGATAACAATCAAAAGTTTTGTGGAATTTTTTCAAAACGAACAGCTACGATTTGAGCCTGGCTTAAAATATGAATATAGCGGTAATGGTTTTGAGCTATTGGGAAGAATTATAGAGATTGTATCAGGACAAGATTATTTTGAATACATCAGTCGAAATATTTTTCAAAAATCTGCCATGCAAAACTCGGGATTTTTTTCGGTTGATCCAAATGATCTGAATTCTAAAATCGCAATTGGATACACAAACAGAGCAGATGATGGAGAAAGTAACATTGATGGCAAGAAAAGAGAAAATACATGGATAAATCTAATAAGAGGCGGTGCGGGAGGAGGAGGCTATTCAACGTGCACTGATTTACTTAAATTTTCTCAATCATTACTATCTTACCAATTAATAAATAAAGAAATTACTAATACTTTAATTACCCCTAAAGTAAGTATTGGAACAAAAGAAGGCCAAACTCTGTATTATGGGTATGGCTTCCAAATACTAGATGTTGGCAATAAGCATTACAGAATCGGACATGGTGGATCTTATGCTGGCGCTAGCGCAAGATTTGACATGTATCCCTGGCTTAATATAACCGTTATTGTTTTATCAAATTTTGATGAACCATCAGCACATAGAATAGCAAATAAAGCGGGTGAGTTAATTCTTCAAGAAACCATATAAATTTATAATTTAAATAACGTAGAGCCGTAGTTCATTTTTCTTGTAAAATTTCCTAACCGGCAGATTCATCTCATACTTATATGTAATAATCGGTGTTCCTTTTTTAAGCTCTTTTTTAAATTTGGGAATTAACCTATTAAGTGTTTTTGGAACCAGATATGCATATATAACAGTTGCTTCCGACAAATTTTCTTTAAATATATCTCCTCTTTTTAGCGTTATTTCTTTATTCATTCCTTTTCTCCAAACTGTAAATTTTGAGAACCAATATCTTAATGGGTCTATTTCGATTCCAACTCCCTTGGCATGAAAATCTTTTACTGCCACCATTAATGCAGTTGCTTCTCCCGACCCTAACTCATAAACAATGTCGCCTTTTTTGAGATTTACCATTTTAAAAGCCACCCGGGCGACATTTTTTTTAGTTCTCCACCAAGGAGCCCAGGGACTATTAGGAGGCCAAATCCAAGAAAGCGGAATGAGTAGAACGAGGGCCACAAATAAAGCAACGGCTGCAAATAAATCCATTAAATTTTAAAAATTACTTTTCCCTTGATTTGATCAAGCGAAACAGAACCAAATCTTCTGCTGTCCTGACTATCTTTCTTATTATCTCCTACTAAAAAATATTTTTCTTTTTTAATACCTTTAATCCGCTTAAGATAAATTCTGTTGTATTTTTCAAAAACTACTACATCTCCTTTTTTTGGTTTTACAAATAAAAATGGAAGGAAACTTACGATAACACTGTCATCCTCTTGATATTTTGGCTGCATGCTGTGTCCTTTAATTTGGAAGCGGGAAAAAAGAAGCATTATTTTTGTACTACAATATCAAGTCCGGTGGGAAAAGGAGCCTTAACCCGGGTACTTTCCAAACTTTTACTTTTATAAAATATTTCAGCAATTTGCATAACTGTTTCTAAAAGTTCTTTTGCACTTTCCATGTCAATTTCTTGTCTTGTTTTAACGGAAAGCTTTGTTCCTTTATTTAAAAGTTCCTTTAAATTCTGAAATTTAACAAAGTGCTCTTCTTTAAAATAGTCATTCCATAAAGTTCCAAGTTCTTCTTCAACCAAATGACCATGTTCTTCTTTAACGTGTGTAAGACGGGAAACTTGAGATATAATTTTTTTCCTCTCCTCAAACGAAGGCTCTTTACTACTTACCTCAACTTCACCCAACATTTGAGTCATTCTTATAATAGTATGCGCGGCCACCTGTGCTTGATGGGGATCATAAATTCCGCAAGGAATATCACAGTGAGCATATGCCAGATTTTCTGGAAGTAAATTAAAAACAGAAGAGAGCTTCATAGTGAAAAGATGATAGAAAAGAATGAGTAAAAAGTCAAGAAAACTATGCAGCTTCTCCTATATCCAATTTTTCTTTGGCCGCTTTTTCAGCATTATCTCTTGCTATATTCTCTCTTGCCTCTTCGGGAGTTCTTCCAAAAAGACGCCAATTCTCCTCCTGAAATTGTTCGATATTCTGAGTTGCTGGTCCTGCAGCCCTTGCTCCATCTGCTGCTTCAGATTCTAATGCAATTTCATCTCTTTGTTCCTGAGTCAAACTTAGTCGATTACTAATCACTAGAGAAGCGAATTCATCTGGCCCTGAAAAAGTTTCCATAAGGACTATTGGTTGTTCATTAAAAGGGTTTTGATCATCAACTATTCTTCCATCAAGATAGTGCATCTGACCATCTTCCCAAAGATTAGCATCCGGGATCCTATATTTAACTGCTGTTACATGAGGATCTCCTAAGGGTCCTAGGGCAAGCTGCTCTGCGGCATAACGCTTAGCTCTTTCTCTACGAGCTATGGCTCCAGCTTCAGGATCATTTCCATCGAAAACAATCTGTTCTCCCGGCGCTCTAGATAAAGATTGATCTGGACGAAAACCAGAAGTGCCTTCATTTCCATCTGGACCTAATGACATAAATTAATATTTACTCGTTTAGCCCGAATTGTCAAGACCGTCTGGGTAGTGCTTTCACAAGCTAAAACGCCCTAGCGGTAGTTTGATGTAATGCCTATATGAATAAAGAAGCGCAGAAAATATTTAGTAAGTTTAAGGGAAAATTAGTGGGAAACTGTAACTATACCATTTGGACCGTGGATTTCTAGAGGCTGATAATTCCCTGGATTTTCAATTGGCTCTCCGTTTGGTTCATCCATTTCATACCCATCAGAAATACCACCTTCCACAGAACCTTGTTCTGAGTTTGAGCCTTGATCGGGTACAACTAGTCCTCCTTCAGTTGGCGCGGGGTGATTAGAAATATAAGGAGTAACCGGAAGCACAACGTGAAGCGAATCTGAATTAACTACTACTCCTGATTCACTCACGCTATTTTGAGCTTCTCCTGTATTAGTATTTACGTTTTCTTCATTTTTCCCTAATGCTTGCGAAGGAGACGGTGTTGGAGAAAAAGATGACTGATAGGTAACGGGTGCTCCTTGAAAAACATCTTTTATTTGAAGAAGGTGAGGCTTTGCGGAAGGATTATCCCCGGAACTAGCGGTAAATAAAACTGTGGAGACTAAGATTAAAAAAGAAGCCAGGATATTAATCATAAACAAAATCCTGCACTATGGCAGGACTCAAAAAGTCTAATACTTTTAGCTTATCCTGTCAAGCATATTTACTTTTTGGCTACCATTAAATGAGCATCAGGCATGGTAACTTCCTGGGGAGATACATTGGGATCAATTACCAACATGCCTTTCGCTAATTCTTCCGGACTAAAAAGCGCATCGATTACATGTCCTGTCGCAGGCCCTAAGGAAGGATAATAAATCTGAATTTGTCTTTTATCTCCTGACGGCCAGTATGGAAAATTTGTAGGAAATCTTCCATTCCTTTCATTGCTTAAATTAACGTCTTGCCATGTAATCAAAGCGATACCTCTGGGTTTTAAAATTCTAAATGATTGCTCTGCAACCTCAGGTGTCCAAACATCTGATTCTACGTTAAAGGCGAAGACAGCATCATGAGATTCGTCAGGCTGAGTTTTTAAATATTCCTCCGAGGTTCCTACAAAAAACGGAATCTCTCCTATCAACGGGCTTCTTTGAAAGAATGATATATGGGGATACTTCTGCAGATCTACACCAGCAATATCTGCTCCTAAAAGCCTAAACACTAAAAGACCGCTTCCTGAACCACATCCTAATTCTGTAACTCTGGGATTTGCCCATGAAATATCTATCAAGCCTTGCTCTTGTGCGTAGTGAACAATACTTGCGATTCCTGCACCTCTGGAAAAGAAACGTCTTTTTTCCTCAAGCTCAGCTATCCGGGCTTCATCAGGTCTCGGGCGTTGCCCTCTATCATCTATTGTCATAAGGGGAAATTATAGCTTGTGGTAAGTCTTGAAGCAAATTAAGCTGGATTAGCTTTGTTTTTTATGATAAAATCTTTTGGCATTCCGAAAGGAGTGTTTTTATTCCCCTGTAGCTCAATGGTAGAGCGCCTCGCTGTTAACGAGGATGTTCGAGGTTCGAGTCCTCGCGGGGGAGCATTCCCTGGTATTGAGGGTTGGAGACACCCGATTGGATTATCCTATCAAGCTTTTCTTCAGGTTCTAACCCCGGAGAAATTTCAGGAACTTCTTGTTTAATTTCTGCAATGAACTGAAGTGGTTTATCCAAATCTGGCAATAACCTCTTGTCTTTTAGAATTAGGTTCTGACCTAGGCCTTGAAAAACTTGTCTTTTAGTGAGGTTATCTCCATTAGCAAACCAATATCTGGCGTGGGTTGCAAATTCAAATGTCTTTTCAGATAACTCTATCCACTTATCAATTCTGTATCCTGTATCAGTTAGC
>CAZSXQ010000031.1:0-647 GCA_964611415.1 uncultured Gammaproteobacteria bacterium | reverse complement strand
TCCTCTAAAGATTTTTTCTCCTTTATAAGTTCGTCTTTCTGGTTCTTATATTCATCGTCTGAAAGTAGATTGCCATCTGAATTCTGAGGAGAGATTTTAAGCTTGACCAAGTTATCAATTCTTTTTATGCAATCGCTATATGCTGACTGTAGTGAGCCTAGGATGGCATTTCTATCACCGGTTTCAGCATCATTAACCTCATTGAGATACTTGATTGCCCAATTCTTGAACTTATCGGATATTTCTATACGAGAGAGAATTTCATCGACCTGTTTTTCTAATTTTTTTACCTCTAAACTTCCTTGTGTGCAGTTCGGATCTTTTCCCTTAGTGCAGTGATAGAAAATGTAATGGAGGGTTTTAGGAGATTTCATTTCTTCAATCTTTATCTCGCAACTAGGACAAGCCTCTTTATTTACAGAATGGAATTTTAATTTACAATTGGGACAAATTATTTGCCATTTTTCTTCTGCAGTTATAAAGGCATTGCATTCTCCACAGGTCATCAAGCCAGTGAAATCAAAAGAGTGCTTTGTTAATTTCAATTTTCCCTTCTTCCCTAAAAATATCTGAACCTTATTAAAATCCTCTTTCGTCATTATTGATTCGTGTTTTCCTTTATGCCAAACTCCACCATATTCAAACTC
>CAZSXQ010000030.1:0-8556 GCA_964611415.1 uncultured Gammaproteobacteria bacterium | reverse complement strand
TATTTATTTACCTCAGGAGATCTCGTAAGAAGGGCTTTGGAGGCGAGAACTTATTTTCTTGCAGGACTCATTCTAAGCTTTGCGTTTCTCACAAAAGTAGTCGCTGCTTTTGATTTTCTGGCATTTAGCACCTTTCTAATTTTTACCCAGGATAAAAATTCAAAGGAAATAATTCATAAAAAATTATTTCCCTTTATCTTAGGATTTATTCTTCCCGTTCTTATAACAACGTCTTACTTTCTCTTAAATGGTAACTTTAAAGAATTTTTAAATGCTTTCATCTTAAGAAATATAAGCTATGTAGGATACGAAAATGAATTCTTCGTTCCACAAGGCCTCCTATTTTTAAAAATATTCCTTCTGGGAATTTTCCTCTCATTTCTATATTTACAAAGAAAGAATATATCCAAAAACGTTCTTCTCGTATTCATCTGGTTTGGATTATCTCTTTTCAGTGTTTATTTTTCCCAACGTCCCTACACCCATTATTTGATAGTTCTTCTTCCAAGTTTTTGCTTAATGATTGCTGTCATAATTGCTGAAAAAAAAGAAAGAGTCATCGCTTTAATAACCTTAGTCTTAGCTCTTATTATTATTCGTCAGACATTTATCTTGAAATTCGAAAAGGTTATTCCATATTACTCAAACCTAGTTGCTTTTTGCATGGACAAAAAAGATGTCAACAGCTATCAATCATTTTTTGATAAGCGTACACCTAGAGATTATTTATTAGCAAACTATATTAGAATAACTACAAGTAAAGACGACGGGGTACTTATTTGGGGAAATAATGCTCAAGTTTATAAACTTTCGGAAAGAACTCCAATCTTCCGATATACTGTTGCATATCACACCCTTACCTTCCCTAACGGTATCCAAGAAATGGAAAGCGCCATAGAGAAAGAAAAGCCAAAATATATAATTCTTATGCCTGATATGCCTATTTTTCCGCTGAGTCTTTCTAATTATTCTGAAAAGGCCAGAATTGAAAATGCGATAATTTATGAAAAAATACTTTAAATACCTACAGGAAGATAAACTTCTATCAAGACTTTTCGTTCTTGCTTTTATTTTAATAGCAATAACTGTCGTATACATTTTAATTAACTATTCAAAGCTCCCCCCCCTTCTTCCAGTATTTAATCAATTACCATGGGGAGAAAAAAGACTAAGTCAAACAATCGGAATTTTTATTCCTTCCGGGGTAGTTTTTTCAATTTTAATTTTTAATATTATCGCATCAAGTTTGTCGTATCCTAAATCACCACTTATTTCCAGAATGCTTGCAGTGACTAGCTTTCTAACTTCCTTACTAACACTTCTTTTTGTAATAAGGACTATCCAGCTAATAATTTGATGGAAAATGCAATTAATAATTTCATTCTTTTACCATTCATTACTGCATTTCTAGGAACTGCTTTTTTTACTCCTTTCTGCATTAAACTTCTTAAGAAATACGGGATAGTAGATGACCCTAAAGTCAGAAAACATCCTGCAATTATTCATTCAAAACCAATCCCAAGGGGCGGAGGAATTCCGCTTTATATAGGTGTTGTAATAGCAGGCCTATTATTCCTCCCTTTAAACAAAATCACCGGAGCTATTTATCTGTCTTCATTCATAGCTTTGATTACCGGAATTTTAGACGATAAATATGATCTCTCTCCTTATTTAAGATTCATTGTTAATATTGTTTGCGCCCTAATAATAGTAGGCGCAGGAGTAAGCGTTTCTTATATTACAAATCCTCTTGGAGGGATTTTACATCTTAATGAATTCAGGCTCCCTTTTGAAATCTTAGGAATGTCGGGCGCTATTGTTCTTTCTGACATAGTAGCTGTACTTTGGATTGTTTGGGTCATGAACATGCTTAATTGGAGTAAAGGAGTAGACGGACAAATGCCCGGAATTGTCGCAATATCCGCCGCAATAATTGGAATTTTAAGTTTAAGATTTGGAATCTTTGATGATTTCAGTCAAATTACGACTACACTTTCTTTTATAATTTCCGGAACTGCATTGGGCTTTTTGATTTACAATTTTCATCCGGCAAAGATTTTTCCCGGATACGGAGCAACAGCAATTTATCTTCTCCTTGCAGTTGTTTCAATTCTTTCATCGGCGAAGCTCGCTACCGCAATTCTTGTCATGGGAGTTCCCCTAGCTGATGGAGCTTTCACAATTGGAAGAAGAATTCTAACAGGACATTCTCCTTTTTGGCATGACAAAAAACACCTACATCACTTACTTCTTTCCTCAGGTCTTGGACAAAGAAGAATTGCATTGTTTTACTGGATTATATCTGCTATATTTGGCTCACTCTCCCTAGTTCTACCGAGCCGTGGGAAAATTTTTGCAATAATAATGTTGGTAATAATTGTTGGCGGTACATTACTATTCCTTAATTTTCTTATTGGAAAGAAAAATGATAAAGAAACTCTATAATACATTAAGACTTCTTCGTCCCCGTCAGTGGGTTAAAAACTTTGCGCTTTTTGCGGCAGTTACCTTTACAGGGGAGCTCTTTAATTTTAATGCAGTTTTCCCGGTAATTTTAGGATTTTTTGTTTTTTGTGCAGCTTCTTCAGCAAGCTACATCATTAATGACATTATCGACGTAAAAAATGACAGGATGCATCCATTTAAAAGATTTCGTCCTTTGGCAAATGAAGATATAAATTCTACCTTTGCAGGAGCATTGGCAGTTTTATTAATAATTTTTGCATTGGGTTTGGCAGCATTTATTACTCCCACATTCTTCCTTTTCACAATAGTTTATCTCCTGCTTCAGATTTTCTATTCGACAATTCTTAAAACAATTACTGTCATTGATATTCTGGCCATCGCTTCAGGATACATTTTAAGAGTTCTGGCAGGGGAATTTGCAAGCGGATTTCATATTTCAGTCTGGCTGCTTTTAACTACAATCTCTATTTCTCTTTTCTTAGCTATTGGGAAAAGAAGATCGGAACTAACTCTAGTTTCTCAGAATAAAGAAGCAAATATCGCTGCAACCAGAAAAACACTTTCGCATTATTCAGAAAGACTCTTGGATGTATATGCATCTATTTTTGCAACTTCCACATTTATTTCATATTCTTTATTTACCTTTTTGGAGAATCCAAAAGGAATAAATTTTTCTTTTGGGGAAATTCTTTTACCCGATATATTGCCAAGTTTTTTTCAGAGAAAATGGTTAATGCTTACAATCATTCCCGTAGTTTATGGACTTATGAGATATCTTCAGGATATATATGAAAAACACGAAGGAGAAAGTCCGGAGAAAGTTCTTTTTTCTGATAAACCCTTGCTTGCTACTGTTACTATTTGGACATTAATGGTAATTGTAATAATCTATTTTGTAAGCCCCTGATTATTCCTTCTTAGCATAAGAAGAACTTATCCAGCCCACAGTTCCGTCACTAAGACGAATTTCAAACCATTCACTTTTTTCCGAAACCAACTCCAGCTTTTCTCCGGGGTTAACTACAGCAATTTGAGGAGCAGTAGGCGAAGCTGACTCCCTAACTCTTAAAAATCCTGTGGGTGTTTCCAAGACTATTACCTGGGGACGAATCAAAGCCTGCGCTGAGGTGCTTGCTTTTTTTTCGTCCGACATAAGATCAGCTTTTATCCCTAAGGTTACAGTTGCTTCCAAACGCTTTCCGTCAATCGTTTTAACTTTGAGGATTTTTTCTTTATAACCGTCTTTTAATATTTTTATTTCATGATCTGATGAAGTTATTTCTTTAATAAGAAGCGGCGTTGTTCCTTCAACATTACTGTCTAAAATAACTTGCACACGGCTGGGAAAGGAGATTATTAAAAGCTGTGAGGAGTTTTCTTCATCTATTTCAGCAAGCGTAATTATGCTTCCTGATGCTTGAGAAACCTCTTTATCAAACGTCCTGTCTACTACGGTTAAAACTCCTTTATAAAGGGTTATTTTCTGCTCAAATGTTTTAAAACCGGTCTTACTGGGAACCAATTTTAGATTATAGTCTCCTACATTCTGGAGCTGGGGTAAATCGCAAAGACAAAGCGGGGTCTTACCCATATATTTATTATCTAAAAATATTTGACTTTCCGGAACTGAAGTAACCTGAAGAGCTCCTTTTCCTCCATCTCTATTGAAAATTAAAACGACTGTAAGAAAAAGAATCGTAATTATAAGAAGAGGTGTAAGAAAAAGAATTAACTTGCGTAACATACTAGAAATTAAATATAGCACAGGGAAGTTTGATAGATCAATTTTTTATCCATATTGACTATTTCGATTTGGTCTTTATAATAGCCATATTGCCCGCTCATATGCCAAGGCGAACTAAAAGCAAGCTACCAATTTCTTTATTTATTAAGAAACTAGAAAAACTCTGGGATAAGAATAAATTTGTTTGCATTGGGCTTGATCCCGTACAGGAAAAGTTGCCAGTTAGTATCACAAAGAAATATAAATCAATTGACGAGCAATATTTTCAATTTAATAAAGCAATTATTGATGCAACGGCAGATTTAGTTTGTGCATACAAACCTCAAGTTGCCCACTATGAAGAGCGAGGGGTTGAAGGCTGGAAAGCGCTTGATAAAACAGCCAAATATCTACATAAAAACTGTCCTAAGATTCCAGTAATTATTGATGCTAAAAGAGCAGATATAGGCTCCACTAATACTTATTATGCAAAGGCTTTTTTTGATCAAATGGGTTTCGATGCAATCACAGTAAATCCATACTTTGGTAAAGAAGCCTTAAAAAGTTTTCTGGATTATAAAGATAAAGGGATAATTATTTTAGTTAGAACCTCTAATCCCGGCGCCGGAGAATTTCAGGATATAAAAAATAAAAAGGGAGAACCGCTCTACCTAACTATTGCGAAAAACGTTGCAAATAATTGGAATGAAAATGGAAACTGTTGTATCGTAGTTGGTGCAACTTATCCCGATGAACTTTCACAAATTCGAAAAGTTGTAGGAAACATGCCAATTCTTATTCCAGGAATCGGAGTGCAAGGAGGAGATGTAGATTCCACTGTAAAAGCCGGCATGGATTCTAGAGGATGGGGGATGATAATCCATTCTTCCCGCGCAATTATTTTTGCAAGCAGTGGCCCAGACTTTGCGGAGGCAGCAAGACGAAAAACAATAGAACTAGATAAACAGATAAGTAATGCTAGACAAAGCCTGGTTAGAGAAGAAGAAGTAAAAAAAATATTAGCTGGCACAGACGCAGTTCTCACCAACGGACATTTTGTATATGTTTCCGGAAAGCACGGAGATAAATACATAAATAAAGACGCTATTTATCCTAATATTGAGGCTATTAGGAAGCTTTGCAAAATGTGGGCTGAAGATTTTAAAGATTCAGGAGTTGAAGTAGTAGTCGGACCAGCAATGGGAGGAATACTTCTCTCTCATGACACAGCCGGTGAACTATCAAAGATTTTAAATACAGAAATTCCAGGTGTTTATGCTGAAAAAAATGGTGATGGTGGATTTATATTCACGAGAGGTTATGACAAATTTGTAAAAGGAAAAAAAGTTTTGGTTGTTGAAGATGTACTAACAACCGGAGGAAGTGTTAAAAAGGTAATTGATTTAACGCGGGGTGCTGGAGGAAAAATAATCGGACTTGGCGTTATTGCAAACCGCGGAGGGGTAAAAGCAACTGACATTGGGATAGACAGAATCAATGCTTTGATTAATATTCAAATGATCACAATGGAACCAAATGACTGTACTCTTTGCAAAAATGGCGTTCCTGTTAATACAAACGTAGGAAAAGGAAAACTTTTCTTAGCCGGCAAAAAGATTGCTTAATAATCCATGCCGCCTGGTGGCATTCCCGGAGGAGGTGGTGGAGTTTTTTCAGGAAGATCTGTAATTAAAGCCTCAGTTGTTAAAATCATAGTTGCTACTGAGATAGCATTTTGAACTGCGGCACGTACTACTTTTAAAGGATCTACAATTCCTGCTTTTAACATATCAATCGGTGTAGCATTTTCAACTGATTCCAGACGTAATACATCAAACCCAAGTCCTGTAGCAGCTCCAACCCTAGCTTTTGCAATTAGTTGTCCTGCGTCTAACCCTGCATTCTCCATAAGTTTTTTGAAAGGCGCCTCTAGAGCACTCTTGGCAATTTCGTATCCAAATGTTTCGTCACGATTTGCTTTTGGATCTGCTTTCATTCTATTTGAGATATCTAGAAGAGTAACTGAGCCTCCAGGGACAATTCCTTCCTCAAGCGCAGCCTTAGTAGCTGCTACTGCGTCATTTACTCTTTCTTTTCTATCCTTAAGCTCTACTTCAGTTGCTGCTCCTACATTTATTACCGCAACTCCGCCTGAGAGCTTTGCTAATCTTTCCTGAAACTTTTCGCGGTCAAATTCTGATGTGGTTGATTCAATTGCCCGTTTTATCTGTGCAATTCTGCTTTGCAAAACTTTCTTGTCACCTTTTCCGCCAATTATTCTCGTGTTTTCTTTATCTGCCCAAACTTTATCTGCTTGTCCTAAATCTTCTACTGCTACATTCTCAAATTTCATCCCGGTCTCGTCCGATATTAATTTTCCTCCGGTAAGAATTGCTATGTCTTCAAGCATTTCCTTTCTCCTGTCCCCAAATCCCGGAGCTTTAATTGCTAACGTGTTAAATGTTCCTCTGATTTTATTTACTACTAGTGTCGCTAATGCTTCTCCGTCAATATCATCTGCAATAATAACCAAGTTCTTAGAAACTTTTACCAGATTCTCTAAGAAGGGTAATAGCTCTTGAAGATTTGAGATTTTTTTATCTGTTATAAGAATGTAAGGATTTTCAATTTCTGCCTCCATTTTATCCGGATTCGTAACGAAATATGCAGAGACATATCCTTTATCAAATTCCATTCCCTCTTTATATTCAATTTCTGTAGAAAGTCCCCGGCCTTCCTCAACCGTAACTACTCCGTCCTTTCCTACCTTATTAAGCGCTTCTGCGATTAAATTTCCAAGCTCAGGATCTCCCGCTGAGATCGTGGCGACATTTGCGATATCTCCCGGTTTTACTGCTTTTGCCCTTTTTTTAAGCTCTTCTACAACGAAATCTCCTGCTTTCTCTAACCCTCTTCGCATAATCATAGGGTTTGCTCCTGCAGTAATTCTTAAAATTCCGTCATCTACTATGGCTCTTGCGAGGATGGTTGAAGTGGTAGTTCCGTCTCCGGCAACGTCCGCTGTCTTTGAAGCCGCTTCTTTAACCAATTGAGCTCCCATATTTTTAAATGGATCTTCGAGCTCTATTTCCTTAGCAACTGTTACTCCGTCATGAATTACATTTGGAGCTCCCCATTTTTTGTCCAATGCTACATTTCTGCCTTTAGGGCCTAGGGTAGTTGCCACTGCATCAGCAAGCTCATCTACTCCTTGCTTTAATAACTCTCTTGCTTGTGCTCCGTATTTAATTTGTTTTGCCATAAGTTAAATATTTACTAATTATTATTTACAATTTACCATTTGCGTTTACCAAATGGTAAATCGTCAATGGTAAATGGTCAATGAATTTGGCTATTCGACAATAGCCAGAATATCGCCTTGTTTTACCATTATCCAATCTTCTCCCTTAACCTTGATTTCATCTCCACCCCATTTTTTATATATAACTTTTTGTCCGACTTTAACTGTCAGAGGAAAAACTTTGCCCTCATCATTATGCCAGCCTTCTCCCACTGCCATAATTTCGCCCATCTGAGGTTTTTCTTTTACTGAATCCGGGAGAAGAATTCCTGATGCTGTCTTAGATTCCGCCTCAAGCGGTTTAATCAGAACATTATCTCCTATTGGCTTTATGTTTGTCTTCATATTAATCAGTCAAAGGTTTAGATTGCTATTCTAACCGAGACTGAGGGAAAAATCAAGAGGAACTTAATTCTTATTAGCTTCCTCAACCTTGACACTTTATGAAGGATTATATACCATAAAATTAACTTGCTAAATTTTAGCTTAGGTTCATCCTTTTCAAGAAAAAAACTCCTTTTATTAGGATTTCTTTTCGTCATCCTTTTAGTAATTCCCCTAACCGTTTATTTAGTTCAGCAGCAGCAAGACTTAAGATCCCGTGCAAACCCAACAACTACTCTACAATTTACTCCTGCTGAAGATGTTGCTACTGTAGGCGCCAAAGTAGACTTTGACGTTTGGGTTTCTCCGGGTGAAAATCAGGTTAATTTTATAAAGCTTGTTGTAAAATATGATGCTACAAAACTTCAGGCCACTCCTGATAGCTTTGTCTTAGATACAACTACAAATTTCTCAATTATCCAGAATCCTACTATAGGCGCTGACGGAGACCAGTTATCCGTAGTGCTTTCCATAAGTGATCCTACAAAAGTAATACAAGAAGATAAAAAGATAGGTACGATCACCTTTGAAGTCATAGGCCCTTCAGAAGGACCAACTGAAGTTTCATTTGACAGTACCCAGATACAAATAAGATCTCTTAGTTCCGGTGATTCATTTACTGAAAATGTTTTTACAAACGGTACTCCTGCTAAATTAACCATTCAGGATGGAGAAATTACGC
>CAZSXQ010000029.1:0-8694 GCA_964611415.1 uncultured Gammaproteobacteria bacterium | reverse complement strand
AATCATTATTTACTAACGTAGCATCCATTTCTCCGATTCGATCAAACGGGACTAAGCCAGTTCTCACTAAAACTTGAAATCCATTACAGACCCCAATTACTGCAGTATTTTTGCGTGCTACAAACTTTTTAAGCTCACCCGAAAGATATGCAACCATTTCAGTTGCCAGTACTTTTCCTGACACTATGTCATCCCCATACGCAAACCCTCCCGGAATCCCTAAAATTTGATAATCACTCAATTTTTTAGTTTTCGACCTAAGATCATTAATGTGAACCAGCTCCGCATCTGCTCCTGCAATATTAAATGCATGCGCCATATCTTCATCTCTATTTATTCCGTCCGCTTTTAAAATTATGGCTTTAGGTTTTAACATAATGTTCCTTATGACACCCCTACCCTATGCAAAAATATTTTGCATAGGAGACTGCCAAACTTTTTTCAAATCTTTCAAATTTGCACTAAATAATTTTTTATTTGACCAAACATCAATGCTTTTTTCTTTTTGTGTTTTTCCAAGAATTTTATAATTAATATCTTTAAACAATTTCTTTGCGATCTCCTTATTTTCAATCTCTACAATAAAAGTCCCAGCAGTTTCATTAAATAAGAAATAATCCATCCTGTTTTTAGTTTTTAGTTTTAAGCTAACGCCCATGTCTCCCCCGACGCACATTTCAAAAATAGAAGTGATAAACCCTCCTTCAGAAACATCATGACAAGATAATATTTCTCCATTTACTATTCCTTTATAGATTGCTTTTGCTGTTTTTCCAAATTGTGGCAAATCAATTTTCGGAACACTATCTCCAAGCAAATTATTAACATCAAAATAAACCGACCCTCCCATTGAATCTTGATCAAGACTTCCGACCAGGCAAACTACCGAACCTTCCTTTTTAAAATCAGCGGTCACTGTTTTTGAGGTATCAGGAATTCTCCCAAAAACAGACATGCAAAGAACAGGCGGAATTTTAATTACAAGCTCTCCTTTTCTATAAGTCGAAGAAAGACTATCTTTTCCGGAAATTACAGGAATCTTAAAAGCTTTCATTAAATCCACTACTGCGTCCACACTTCTATCCAAACTAAACAGAGACTCTTCGTCCGGAAATGGCCAAATATAATTGTTTATTAAAGATGCATCCTCTATGTTTCCTCCAACTGCCGCGTAATTTGATAAAGCCTCAATTCCTGCCCAAATACTTCCATAATATGGATCTATTCTATTTAGAATTGGATTTAATCCATGAGAAATTATCATTCCGTATTTTTTATCTAAGAACGGTCTTAGGACCGGACTATCATTTGGTCCATCCAAATTTTCCCCGCCGTAAGACTGCAGATCATTTGTCCCCTGAACCGAGTGATCATAAAGCCTGACAATTGGTTCTTTCGAATTAATATTTCCATGAGATAAAACTTTTTTCAAAACCTGGGTCCATTCTTTTTCAGTTTTTGGTAATTTTATTGTTCGAGCTTGTCGAGACCTTCTCGACTCACCTTGTTCTCTCGAAGAATAATTCGGCCTTTTTCCTACCATTGTTCTTTGTGGCAAACCATGGTGCAAAAACTGCATTGATAAATCAGCAATAAGTTTTTTACCGTAATAAACCTTAAGCTTCCTATCCGTTGTAAAATTTCCTAACAAACTTGCTTCCACGTTATATTTCTTACAAATTGAAAACAGCTTTTTTAAATCCTTTTTCGCAATTGCTAAAACCATTCTTTCCTGTGATTCAGAAACCCAAATTTCCCAGGGAGAAAGCCCATGATATTTTAAAGGCGCCTTTGATAAATCCACGCGAACACCTGTTTTTTGTCCAATCTCACCAATTGCTGAAGAAAATCCTCCAGCTCCGCAATCTGTAATTGCGCGGATCAGACCCTTATCTCGGGCTTCCAAAATCGCATCAAATGTTCTTTTCTCCTCAATAGCATTTCCAATCTGTACTGCTGAAGAATTTATTGAAATTGTTTTATCTGTCATCTCCCCTGATGAAAAAGTAGCGCCATGTACTCCGTCCCTTCCCGTTCTGCTTCCCAATGCAACTATCAAATCTCCTTTTACGGGTTTACCTTTTTGAGCCAATTTTGTCGGAATTATTCCATAGGCTCCAACTATTACTGTGGGTTTTGCCCGGAAATCATTATGAAAATGGACAGAACCATTGTTAGTAGGAATTCCGATCCTGTTACCATAATCCCTTACCCCGGCAACAACACGCTTTAACAAGTATTCAGGCGGTAAGCATCCCGGTGGTAATTTCTTAGCTGACAAATCGGGATTTGCAAAACAAAAAATATCAGTACTAGCTATAGCTTTTGCCCCCTGCCCAGTACCAAGAATATCGCGGAAAACTCCGCCACTTCCTGTCATCGCTCCACCATACGGCTCAATCGCAGAAGGGCTATTGTGGGTTTCAACTTTTCCGCAAATTGAATATCCGTCGTAAAATTTCATGACTCCTGAATTATCTTCAAAAGCGGAAACAATATTTTCATCATGCTTCAATGCTTCTTTCTTTATTCGCTCAATCAGCGGTAATTTCTTTTTCCCGTCAACTATTAAATTCGCTTTAAAAGTTTTATGTGCACAGTGTTCGCTCCAGGTTTGGGCTAAGGTTTCCAATTCACAATCCGTTGGATCTCTCTTTAATTTTTTAAAATAATCTTGAATAACTTTCATTTCCTCCAAATTTAAAAAAAGTTTATCTTTTGAAAGGTCCATCAAACTCTCATCACTTATATCCCTTATTCGAACAGTTGTGGTTGGGCCAATTCGTCCCTTTATTAAAAGAGTTTTTGGAGGCTTATCAACAATATACTCAATCAGCGGATTAAAAATTCTTAGACTTTCAATAATATTTCTCGCTTTTTCCTGATTAATTTTTCCAAAAAAATTGTATTCCCATGAGGAATCAGCAGCTAGGAGTTTTATTCCCAAATCCTCTGCCGCTTTTATTATTGAGGCAACTTCAGGATTCATAACTCCGGGTTTATATGAAACCTCAACCTTTTGAGGTTTATTGTTCGAGCTTGTCGAGAACTTCTCCACGCGCCTTGCGGGCTTGGTCGAAGAATAATCTTTAAACACTTCCTTATCTATAGAATATGTCTGATTAATATTCTCACAAAATAATTTCTCTGCTAAAATTTTTGTCTCTTTTTTACTAATTCCCTCTAATCTATAAAGTTTGACTGTCCGGACTTTTGAAACCCCGTTAATTTTAAGTTCATGAAAGATACCGCTTCCTTTTAAATCCTCTTTTTCTTCAACTTGAATAACCCTAACAGTTTGAATCATAAATACTAATTTATTCTAATTTTTACTTCAAATATATTCGAATGAATTCGCACTAACCATTCGAGTACATTCGCATTACATCTCTCCAGCCGATATCTGTTCTGTAATGCAAATTATTTCCTTCAATATGTATTAAAGACATTGCCTGATATGCATTTTTCCTGGCTTCAATTACATTTTCTCCAACACCTACGATATGCATTAACCTCCCGCTTGAAACTAAATAATTTCCTTTTTCTTTTTTAATACCTGCGCCGTATATTGTTACGTTCTTTATCTTCATTGCATTTTCAATTCCAAATACTTTTTTGCCTTTGACTTTTGAATAGTCTCCGGGATAACCTCTAGGAACTGCTGTCACTGCCACCCGGTAATTTCCATCATTTTTTATTTTTAATTTCCCAACTGTTTTATTAACAACAGATATACTAACTTCAAATAAATCATTTATGACTCCCGGAAGTACAACTTCAATCTCAGGATCTCCCCACCTGGAATTAAATTCGATTACGTAAACCTTTGGTTTTTCAGAACCCACAATCATTCCACCCAGGTAAAGGATTCCCGTGTAGGGTCTTCCCTCTTTAGATAAACCAGCAAATGTTTTTCTAAAGATTTCTTCAATTTGCTTTTCAATTTGTTTTGTAATTACCAAGGGCTTACTTGTGCATCCAATTCCCCCGGTGTTTTCACCTTCGTCGAAATTATATGCACGTTTATTATCCTGCGCATGTCCAATTATTTTAAAATCTTTTCCGTCTGAAATCGCATATGAAGAAAATTCTTCGCCAATCAGTGCTTCTTCAACCAAAAAAGTCTCGCCTTCTTTTCCGAACTGCTTCATTAAGCTAATTGCTTTTATGGCCTCGTATTTACCTTGAGCATAATAAACTCCTTTTCCAAAAGTTAAACCTGAAGCTTTAATATAAAAAGGTTGTTCTTTTTGTGATTTTATATACTTAATCCCTAGTCTTGTATTTTTAAAAGATTTAAAATCTGGAATCGGTAATTTGTATTTTTTCATAAAAGATCTTGACCAATCCTTGCTCCATTCTATTTGTCCCACAGCTTTTGAGGGGCCCACTGTTTTAACTCCTTCTTGAATTAAGGCATCTACCAAACCCACGGCGATTGCATTATCCTGAGCAACGTCTACTAAATCCACTTTTTCTTTTTTACAAATTTCCAAGATTTCCTTGACACTTGTTGTAGTAAGATTTGGAAAAATTTTAACGGGTTTTTTGGAATTAATTTGCATTAGTTCATTTCCTGGAACTGCAATTAGCTTTCCAACATATTTACTTAGAGAATATTTATGAATTAGAGTTGCGCCTCTTCCTCCGGCATCAACGACAAGAACTGTATTATTTTTTTTCATATTAATTGCAGAGTTTTTTTAATACATCTACATACAACGCATTTTCCTTTTTCTTTAAACGTTCATAAAGAGAATCAACGCTATCATCATTATTAATTTTTTCAAAACATCTGCCCAATACTTTACCAAAATCAAATTCATGCGACAAAAAGTGATTTGTGCATCCTGCGTAAGTTGCTTTATTGTCTAAAAAATTCTGCATTGCTACATCAGTCATTTTACCTTTATTCCAGATCGCTTTTGTTCCATCTGGATTTAAAACTGTTCCGTCAAGTGTGTCCGGAATAAGCCCGGGATGAGTATTTAAAATTCTGTTCGGAAACGTATCTATTACCTCATTAACAATTATTTGCTTCCATCCAGCAAGACAAATAAAGTCCGGATTGTATCTTTTAAGTAAATCTGGCAGAATTTCTTTTTTGGGGCAGATAATAACTTCAATTTTATTTTTCTTAGCTCGAGCAATTCCGTATGAATCACTATTACCACTAATCACTACAGATATTTTTGCATTTATTTTTTTTTCTTTTACTCCATCTATTATTGCCTGCAAATTTGTTCCTGTCCCAGCATTAGAAATTAAAACCGCGAGAGATTTCATTAATAGTTATATTTAATCAGCTTCTTTTTTTTACCAATATCAATTGGATATTCCCCTGTAAAACATGCCGTGCATAAATTTTCCTCAGGGATTCCAATAGCCGAAAGTAAACCCTTATATGAAAGATAATATAGAGAATCAGCACCTATAAATTTTTTGATTTTAGGAATTGACATATTTGCTCCAATTAAATTTTTCTGGGATGGCGTATCAATTCCATAGAAGTCTGGAAATTTTACCGGAGGAGAAGAGCTCACTATATGAACTTTTTTTGCTCCATTTTTTTTAAGCATCAAAACGAGTTTTTTAGCAGTAGTCCCCCTAACAATTGAGTCATCAATTATTACAACATTTTTCCCTTTTATAATTTCCTTTATGGGATTATGCTTCATCTCAACTCCCCTTTCTCTAAGATGCTGATCAGGCATAATAAAAGTTCTTCCAATATATCTATTTTTTGTTATGCCAAATTCTAAAGGGATTTTTAATGTCGAGGCATATCCTATGGCTGCGGGGATTGAAGAATCAGGAATTGGAATTACTACATCTGCTTTTATGGGGTTCTCTTTTGCCAACTGCACACCCATGTTTCTCCTGACTTCATAAACACTTTTTCCAAGAAGCCTACTATCAGGTCTGGCAAAATAAACAAATTCAAAAATATCTAATTTTGGTGTAGATTTCGCAAGCTGATAACTTTTTAATCCAGAAGAATCTACCACCACCATCTCTCCCGGTTTTATGTCTCTCAAATAAATTCCGTCAACCGTATCAATTGCACAGGTTTCAGAAGAGAAAACATAACCACCACCCAGTCTTCCTATAGATAAAGGGCGGATTCCATAGGAATCTCTAACAGCAACAATTTTATCTTTAGTCATAACTAAAAGACAAAATGCACCCTTAAACATCGGAAAAGATGTCTTAATCGCTTCTTCAAGTGAACCTGTTTTTACCAAAAAATATCTAATGACCTGATGCATTAATTCAGAATCATTTAAACCATCTGTATAAAATCCTTTCTCTTTTAAGAATTTCGAAAGGTTCTCATCTATTGGAAGATTTCCATTATGTGCTAAAACCAACATGTCGTGATTTGCACGGCGGGAGGTTACGGGTTGCGCATGAGAGTCATGAATTCCGCCTGATGTAGAATACCTATTATGTCCGATCGCCATGTGGCCTTTTAACTCTCTGAAATTTTCTTCGTTATAAACTTGCGTTACTAATCCCGACGCTTTATGTGTTCTGATTTGTCTTCCATTTGTAGCAGAAATTCCTGAACTTTCCTGCCCCCTATGTTGGAGAGTGTAAAGTCCGAAGTATGTTAATCTTGCAGCCTGAAGTCCCTTTCTGCCGTATACGCCAAAAAGAGCACATTTTTCGTAAATCTTGTCAGGGTCTTTTAAAGTCATCAGCTAGATTTGAATCTTTATTTTTTTTAATGAAACTTTTTCTTTTTCAACTCTCTTCCCGGTGATCTTTTTATATATCTGAATATAGCGTTTACTTACCTGATTTGCAAGAGCTGTCGGCATTTTTGGGGGTTTTCCATTCCCCGTATATCCTCTTTTTGCATACCAGAGACGTAAGAATTCTTTATCAAAGTTCTCTGGCTCCAATCCCTTATTAAATCTCTCCTTATAAGTTTTTTTAATCCAAAACCTTGAAGAGTCTGGCGTATGAATTTCATCGATTAAAATTAATTTTCCGCTTGGTTCCAGTCCAAATTCATATTTTGTGTCAACTAGGACAATCCCTCCCTTAGCACAAATCTTTGTTCCCCTATCAAATAATTCCAGAGCAGTTTTTTTCATTTCTCGCCAAATTTTTGGCGTGACTATTTTTCTTCCTAATAATTCTTTTTCTGTTAACCGCGCGTCGTGCCCTGACTCGGCTTTTGTAGTAGGAGTAATAACGGGAGTTTTTAATTTCTGATTTTTTCTTAGCCCTTCTGGAAATTTAATTCCATAAATAATTCTATCTCCTTTTTGATAACTTCCCCAAATTGAAGTATTTGTCACCCCACTAATATATCCCCGGACCACCATTTCGATTGGAATTAATTTAACGTTTTTTACGATACTAACATTTGGATGAGGAACGGAAATTAAATGGTTTTGAATAATGCCTCTTGTTTTCTCGAACCAAAAAGCGGCCAATTGATTTAAGACTGCTCCTTTTTCAGGAATGAAACCAAGAACAACATCAAATGCAGAAATGCGGTCGGTAGTAGCAATTATCCTCTTATCTCCTACGATATAAAAATCGCGCACTTTCCCTTGATATTTTTTTCCAAACCCTTTTAAGTCCACCGTCTTAATTAATTTATTATTTTTCGAACTTTTGGATTTCTTTACTTCCCCTAAATACATTTCAATTGGACATGCTAAATATGCTGCTCCAAAAATTTCTCTTTTATTTTTTAACGAATCTTTTAATTCTTTCACAGAGAACCATTTAAAACTTACAGATTCGTGATTTAATTTTATTTTTTTATTCCACTTAATTTTATAAGTAATAAAATAATGATTTTCCAATCGATCTAAAATCTTCCTGTTAAAAATAACTTTTCCTAAATATTCAAATTCAAAATTTTTAATTCCAAGTTCTTCAAACGCTTCTCTTTTCAAAGCATCTTCGTCTGATTCACCTGACCTAACATGTCCTCCGACAGGAGAAACATATTGCCCGGCGTCTTGTCTATCGGGAGCTTGTTTTACAAGTAAATATCTTCCTTTGGAGTCCACTACTTCAGCTATTACAGTTTTATGAAGGAGTCCTTTTTCATGAGCTTCTTTTTTCGTGGTGTTAGAGAGGATTTTTAAATTCTTATCAACTATATCTACTTTTTCGTTTTGATTATTTTTTTTCATCAAGATATTTTACAAAACCAATTTTTTCAAGTCTATCAACTTTTTTCAATACTTCTTTTTCTAATGATTTTTTATAGTCTGACACTTTTTTCAAAATTTTTTTATTACTTGTGCCTATTATGCTTGCGGCTAAAATTCCAGCGTTTTTTGCGCCGTTTACAGCAACTGTTGCCACTGGAATTCCCGGAGGCATTTGAACAATTGATAAAAGCGAGTCTAATCCCTCAAATGATTTTCCTTTAACAGGAACTCCAATTACGGGAAGCGGAGTTAAGGATGCAACCATTCCAGGCAAATGCGCAGACCCTCCTGCTCCCGCAATAATTACTTTTATTCCCTTCTTTTCAGCTGAAGTTGCGAAAGCAAACATTCTCTCTGGAGTTCTGTGAGCTGAAACTATTGTCAGATCAAATCCAATACCTAGCTCCTCTAGAATTTCTGCAGCACCTTTCATAATCGGCAAATCAGAATCTGATGCAGAAATAACCAACACTTTTTTCATAAATTTTAATTCAATTTATCAATTACTTTA
>CAZSXQ010000028.1:0-8814 GCA_964611415.1 uncultured Gammaproteobacteria bacterium | reverse complement strand
ACGAGGGCCCTAGGGAAGTTTTTCTAAAAAGGGGGTTCGGAAGAAGTAATCTAAAGAAAGCTTTAAAACAAACACTAAATGAGTTTAGATAAATAGTAAAATGGCAGAAGAATTAGACGCTCTTAAAGCACATTGGAAAAAACACCTAATCCACCCCGATTGGTATATTCGCCTTGAAGACTTTTTAGAAACCATAGTGTTCCCGCTAGATCCTACACCCGAAGAGAAAGAACTCAGACGTGAATTCTATGAATTAGTTGATAATATGCTTCAGAAAAATATGATTCCGCTGTCCGAAAAAAAAGAAGATAATCCCAACTTTGACGAAGAAAGAAAAGCTCTAGACACAATTATAATTCATCATACAAAAGAAAACTTTAACATCTCCCTAAGCCGCCTAAGCACGCTTGGATTTATCCGGCAATACGCAAAAATATACCTTGGAGATAATCTGGGGGAGAGAAGTAATCTAAGAGGTCAACCAATCTGGTCAGGACATTTTGATAACAATGGTAATATGGTTTTTTATGCTTATCATTGGATAATCCGGCCAAACGGGGAATCAGAAAGACTTCTTAAAGATCAGGAAATCGGCCACCATGCCGGATCACAGTCAATAGATAATAGAAGCGTCGCAATTGCTTTATCGGGAGATTACAGCAATTCTACTCCGCCTGAAAAACAAATAAACACGGCTAAAAAAATTATTGAGCAAAATTATCCGAAGGTAGAAGAAATAGTAGGGCATAAAGATGTCCGCCCCGACCGCACTTGCCCAGGCAGTAAATGGGAAGAGTGGAAGAAAAACCTTATTTGAGGCACTTTGGGTTAGTTTTGTCTGATTTGATCGGGGTTGACAAGTTTTAGCCAAAAGTGACAGAATTGTACACATGAGGAGTCTTCTTGTTCTGTCCAGCTTTTTCCTGGGAACCCCTCTTTTAATCATAACTTCTTTAATTTTCCTTACTTTCTTGTCTTATGAAAAAAAATCCCAAGGTAAGGTTTTGGGAGAAAGTACGCAGGGTATCGCATATGCAGCCTTGCCTCCCGCAGATAATACTATTGAAAACACTATAAAGTCAGAGGACTCAAAAACCGAGATCGTAAGACAATTTTTAGCTAGATACAACTCTCCTTTGGAACCTTACGCACCAGACATAGTGGCCGCTGCAAATAGATACGATATGGACTGGAGACTTCTTCCGGCGATTGCTATGCAGGAATCAACTCTTTGCAAGAAGATTATTGCAGACTCGCATAACTGCTGGGGCTGGGGAATATACGGCAAAAAAGTTACCAAATTCAGTAATTACCCTGAAGCTATAGAAACAATCACTAAAACCCTTTCTACTAAATATAGGGATAAAGGACTCGTAACGGCTTTTGAAATCGCTAAGCTTTATAATCCATCCAATACGAATAATTGGGCAGAAAACGTCACGTTTGTCATGAATCAGCTCAAATAATTCCAAGCTCTTCAAATAAACCCTTATAGCAAACTACGAACAAGCGAAATCGCTGGATTGGGAGTACCGATTTCGCTATCTTCAAAGGAAAATCGTTGGGGAAAAACCTTGGTTTTACCCCATATGAAGCCCATAGTAGGTACTTGACAAGTCCTATAGTCAGTGGTATAATACTTTCTAGATCCTAAGGTATGCCTTTCCAAATGCATACGTTAGGATTTTTTTATGGTTTACCCCGCGAAGCTTTAGCGTAGCGGGGCCTTGAAAAAGGAATCAACAAACCAAAAATGTTTATGAAGAAATTCCAATTAATTACATCTATTATTGCTGTTGTCTTTATGCTTACTAAAGCTGTTGGTAACTCCTATGCATACGGGGAAGCTGGAGCTTCTGCCGAGCTTCAGTCGACTATAAACGTAGAAGAATCTGATCAGAGAGCTAAGGTTCTCAGAAACTTCTTACTTCAATACGATTCTCCTCTTGCAGGGAGTGCCGAAGATTTTGTTAAGTATGCTGATAAATACCAGCTAGACTGGAAATTAGTAGCCTCTATTGCAGGTCTTGAATCTACATTCGGGAAGCATATTCCTTACAACTCTTATAATGGATGGGGCTGGGGAATCTATGGAGACAACGTAATTAGATTCGCTTCGTGGTCTGATGGTATTGAAACTATTTCAAAAGGTCTTCGCGAAAGATATCTTAAGGATAAGATTGAATCTGATCCTTATTTCATTGGCCCTACCTATGCTGCTTCTCCTACATGGGCCGAAAGAGTTTCGTTCTTCATGGTAAAAATGGAGGAATATAGAATAAGAAATGCTAAGTCAACTCTAGCCCTAGCCTTGTAAAACTTGCCTGCTTTTGGTGGGTAAGGTATAATGGGTTTCATATAAATTGTTGCTCGCCTGGAGCGCTCGCGTGATAATTCACCGCTCTAGAGCAACCTTATAGGAAGGATCGTCGGGAAGGAAACGTAGTTTCTGTCCCGCGTCATACGCGCGGACGTGGTGAAATGGTAGACACGCAAGGTTTAGGACCTTGTGCCGTTAAAAGCATGGGGGTTCGAGTCCTCTCGTCCGCACCAAACGAAATAAAAAATCAAGTTTCAAAGATAAAGAATGTTTTTGAGATTTAATCTTTATTTTTTAATATTGACTGAAGGGAACATATGGCAGGTACAAAAAAAGTAAAAAATTTACCTTTCGATAGAACTCCTGATGGAACTATCGAACTAAGACTTACTATTCCATGGAATAAGGTTAAAATAGCATGGGAAGTAGTAGTTGAGGAGATGGTAAAATCTGCTAATCTCCCAGGTTTTAGAAAAGGCAAAGCTCCTAAAAAACTTGTTGAAGAAAGGCTGGATAAAGCAAAAATCCGGGAAGAAGTAGTGAGAAATCTTTTACCGCCTACATACGCTTCAGCAGTAAGAGATCATAACTTAAAACCAATCATAGATCCACGAATCCACATAGAAGGAGAGCTTCTTGAGGAAAAAGACTGGGAATTCCATGCGCTAACTTGTGAAGCGCCCATAATTGATCTCGCTGGGTATAAAGAAGAGGTTAAAAAAATAACTGCAAAAAATAAGATCATTGTGCCGGGAAAAGAGCAGGAAACACCAAAACTCGATGAAATAGTAAAAACTCTTTTAGAAACCGCTAAAGTAACAATCCCGCAGATATTGATTGAAAGAGAAGCCGACAGGCTCTTAAGTCAAATGCTTGATGAGATAAAAAAGCTTGGAATGACACTTGATCAATATTTGGCTTCTACCAAAAGAACCGCGGAAGATCTCAGAGCAGAATACTCACAAAAAGCACAAAATGATTTAAAGCTTGAATTTATACTCCAGAAGGTAGCAGAGTCAGAAAAAATCACAGTAGATGATGCTGACATAGAAAAAACCATTGCTGGTGCAAAGCCCGAAGAAAAACAAAACCTCCAAGCTAACAAATACTTATTAGCTTCGATCATAAGGCAACAGAAAACGCTTGATTTTCTAAAGTCGCTGTGATAGATTAAGGTGCAAATATGCAAATTTCAAAGCTAGTTACTGGTAATAAGAAGCCAAAACAATATATAAATCAAAACCCTGTAGAAGCCTTAAGAGGCATCGGATCTGAGGTTAAAGATTCTGTTTTAGACGAATTAGGTAAAACATCTGTGATGAATGCCTGGGATCAGCTTCTTGGCATAGATTCAAATGATTCTAAGCAATCAGGCTCACACGGTGGAGATCTGTCCGCAGGACAAGAACTAGATCTTACCAATGTAAAAAAAGAGGTTCATAAACTTACAGAGCAGGGAGAGGAATTCGTTAGAGAAATTGTCCATGCCGGAAAAAAAGCAGCTTCTGAGGAATCCCGGGAAATTCAGGTTAAAATCCATGAGATTATTATTGAAATCAAACAGCTTGCTAATAGCTCTCAACAGTTACGAAAACAGGTGGAAGTGATTGCTATGGAACAAACCGGAGAAACGACAGGTCAGTATCATGTAAGCTTCCTGGAAAACGCGCTTCAATGGATAAGAGACGCCAGAATGAACGTAGAGGATTCATTGGCTTGGTTCTCTGCTTTAAGAAGCAAAAAAGCAGCCCGTCAATACGGCGCGATGGCTAAAAAAAGAGGTACATCGTTTACTCTTTCAAACGAAAGAACAGTTTCGACTCAGGTTGGATAATTCCAGTTTACTCCTTGACATAAAAAATACCACTTGATATCATTTCCGTAATGTTTAGAAACGTTAACCTTATTATTGTCCTTCTTAACTCCCGCGAGGGGGCTAAGTTTGACGCATAACGAAGGTTAAGCGGAAAAACATAAGCCTCCCAAACGGGAGGTTTTTTTATTGTTAAAATATGACAGAAGGAATTAACTATCAACACTTAGGACCAGCGAGAGTAAACGCTGCTCCTATCGCGCCCTGGGGAATTCATGCAGAGAGAGCTACGGTTGTCACGCCCTATCCTGATCACGGTCGTCCAATTTTTGCAGGTTCAACTATTAATCAACATCCCATTTTAGTAGAAACAGCAAGCAGACTTACACCTGAACAAAGCGAAGCAATCGACAGGGAAATAGGATATGAAGCAAATGCCATATTAGACGGAGAATCAAGACAAACTGCAACCCTATCTAGTAAATTAAAAGATCGCCCTGAACTCCACCTATTAAGAACTACCTCTGAGTCGGGTCAAGAACTATTTGTATATTACGTGAGAAAAGAATATATGGGGGCACCCGTAATGTATATTTCTGCAAAAGGAACTATTCAGAATTTACCCAGAATTGAAGGATTATTTAGATCAACCGGATACACAAATAAAGTTGAGACAAAAAGGGGGTGATTAATTATGGCAATAGATACAGCACCAAGAGTAGATGGACAGGCGCATGCGGCATTTGACGCAGAGCAAACAAGACAAGCTTGGTTAGGCAGTCAGTCTTTAGAACAAGCTGGAGTTTTTTTCATAACAACTCATATAGATACTTCAGGGGAAGACGGAGGACTAGTAGCTCAGTCGCATGAACTCGAAACAGCATTCATTGAACATCCTGTGTATAAAGAAGGAAGACAATTCGTGAAACAAATAAAGGCAGGTGGAACAACCCAGGTTATGGGCGCAAGTAGACTTCCAAGCGGATTTAGAGACTGGAGCGAAGCTTGGGGAAGAGAAGAATAGCTGTGGACCTGAGAGGTATCGAACCTCTGACCTCTTCAATGTCAATGAAGCGCTCTACCACTGAGCTACAAGTCCGTTTGATTTGGTTTATTTTAACAGAATACGCCCGGCTGTTCAAACATAACAGGTTGCATAAATCTGCTAAACTAATTGTATGACTAGAGAACAGGCTTATACCATCCTTACTAGTTTAATAAAAAATCAAAATCTTTTAAAACACCATCTTGCATGTGAAGCCATAATGGGTTCTCTTTGTAAGTCTTTAAACGTTAAAGCTGATGAAGAACTTATTAAGAAATGGAAATTAACCGGACTTTTACATGATGCAGATTATGAATTAACCCGCGAACAACCATACAGACACACCCTCGAGCTCGAGGAAAGAATAGGAAAGGAGCTCCCGCCAGACGTCTTGTATGCTATAAAGGCTCATAATTTTGGCTACTCTGGGGCTGAACCTAAATCTTTAATGGATTGGTCATTATATTGCTGTGACGAACTATCAGGCCTTATAATCGCGGCAGCCTTAGTTCATCCGGATAAAAAGCTATCCGGATTAACCGTAGATTTTGTACAAAGGAAATTTGATGAAAAAAAATTTGCTGAGGGAGCCAACAGAACACAGATAAAAATGTGCGAAACAAAACTTAATATTCCACTAGATCAATTCATAAGAATCTGTCTTAATGCCATGCAAAACATCTCATCCAGCCTAAGCCTTTGACATTTAGGCAAATAATCTCCTAAACTATATAAGTCTATGAGAAAAATTATTTATTTATTCTTACTCCTAGCTCCACTCGCACCATTTATTTGGAGACAGCAATTCTATGCATAACAATTGCCAAAAATAGTATTGCCTGATAAAATACCAACTCACATGGACCAACAACAAAAAGATCATAAACAAATCGGTCAGGAACTAGAACTTTTCTTCTCTCACGATTACGCTCCGGGGGCTCCTTTCTGGCTACCAAAAGGCATGATTATTTTTAAAGAACTCGAAAAATATATCAGGGATCTGACTAGTGATGCAGACTATCAAGAAATCTCAACCCCTATAATGGTAAAATCCCAACTCTTCAAAGAATCCGGCCATTGGACAAAATTTGGCGAACATAACATGTATAACCTAACCCTTTCCGATGAACCAGGCGACGACAGTAAGGGTATTTTGTATACCTTAAAGCCCATGAATTGCCCTGAGGCAACAATTGTTTATAGATTCCGGAACAGAAGCTATAAAGAACTTCCGCTAAGGCTTTCCGAGATTGGAAGGCTTCACAGAAGAGAAAAATCGGGAGAGGTAAATGGATTACTACGCGTCAGGCAAATCACAATGGACGATGCGCATATATTCGCTACCGAAGATCAAATATTTGATGAGGTAAGTAATATTTTAGACATGATGACTGAGTTTTATACAAAATTTGGTTTTGAATTTGACTTTAGGCTTGCAACGCGCCCAGAGCTTTTTGCGGGCACAGAAGAGAACTGGGAAAAAGCAGAAAAAGATCTGGAAGATGCTCTAAAAAAGAAAAAACTCAATTATTCCCTAAAACCTGCAGACGGCGCATTTTATGGGCCGAAGATCGACGTTCACATTAAAGACTCTTTGGGCAGGGAATGGCAGTTAGCCACCGTACAGCTTGATTTTCACATGCCTGAAGCGTTCGACTTGTCTTTCATAGATAATAAGGGCGAAAAACAAAGACCGGTTATGATTCATAGAGCCATTCTCGGAAGCTTTGAAAGATACATCGGGATTCTTACAGAGCATTATCAAGGATCTTTCCCTCTCTGGATGAATCCGGTACAGATTGCACTTCTTCCTATCACCGATAAACATTTGGGACATGCAGAAAAAGTAGCTGGTGAAACGAGAGGCAGCAAAATCCGAGTAGAAGTATATAGTAAATCTGATACCCTTCAAGCGAAGATCAGAGAAGCTACTTTGCAAAAAATCCCTTATTTAGGTATAATAGGCGATAAGGAAATTGATAAAAATGCAGTTTCTTTAAGAACAAGAGATGGGAAAGATCTAGGAATTATGGATCTTTCCGATTTTTTACAAAAGATCAAAGAGGAAATTGATAAAAAAGTATAATAAAAACAGAGAAGTTAAGAAGTTTTACAGAATTAATGAGCGGATATTTGCGTCTGAACTTCGGGTTTTAGATTCTGAAGGAAAGCAAATAGGCTTATTAAAAAAGTTTGAAGCACTTGAAAAAGCAAAGGAATTAGGACTGGATTTAGTAGAAATTGCCCCTACTGCTAAACCGCCTGTTGCGCGAATCATTGACTTTAAAAAATTCCTTTATCAAGAAGAAAAGAAAAAAAGGGAAGAAAAGAAGAAGTCAAAAAAAAGCGAAACAAAAGAAATTCGCCTTGGGCCTTTTATGGATGACCATGATTTAGAAACTATGGTTAGACGTGCAAGGGAATTCCTAGAAGGAAATGATAAAGTAAAGTTGGTTGTAAGATTCAAAGGACGTCAAATGGGACATCCTGAATTCGGACACATAGTTGTCCGAAAGGCAATTGAAAGCCTATCTGACGTTTCAAAGATAGACAAAGAAGCACGATTTGAGGGAAGGCAGTTAATTGCAATGCTTTCACCGGAAAGGAAAAAGAAAAATGACCAAGAACAAGAAGAAAATAAAGAAATCAGTCAGCCGTCGCTTTAAGGTTACAAAAACCGGAAAAGTAATGTTTTCACATCAAAATAGGGGACATTTAAAAACAAATAAAAGCAAAAGAAACTTAAGACGTGGTAAAGAACCAGGGGAATTAAAAGGTAAATTCGGTAAGAAAATTAAAAAAATGTTAAATGAGGGCTAATAGATATGGCAAGAGTTAAAAGAGGAGTAGTATCCCGAAGAAAACATACTAAGCTTTTTAATCAAACAAAGGGCTTTACGGGTACAAAAAATAGACTAGTTAAAGACGCACACGAGGCGTTACTTCATGCTGGTCAATACGCTTATCACGGAAGGAAGCTTAGGAAAAGGGACAACAGGGCTCTTTGGATCACTAGAATTTCAGAAGCTTCAAAAAAAGAAGGAATTTCTTATAGTGTTTTAATAAACAAACTTAAACTTGCAAAAATTGAACTGGATAGAAAAATCTTAAACGATTTGGTTCAAAATGACCCGGAAACCTTCAAACAAATCGTCTCCTCAGTAAAATAACTTTAATCTGATAGAATAGCTTCATGGCATTATTTACCCAAAAAGGTTTTGAAAAATTAAAACGCGATTTAAAAGAAGCTGAAGAAAAACGCCCGGAAGCAGTTGCTACCTTATCAAGAGCAAGAGCCATGGGAGATTTATCAGAAAACGGATTTTATAAAGGAGCTAAATTTGAGCTTAATGATTTGGATAGAAAAATTAGACATTTAAAGCACTTGATCTCTGAGGGACAGGTAATTAGTACACCGACGAACAACAATTATGTCCAGATCGGCCACACAGTAACTATTAAAAGAATCGGTTGACATAAATTCTTGAGAATGCTATCATAAATTTTAATGAATAAAAATTTAACAGCAGTTTGGTATTTTACCTACCCTAAGGGGAGGTAAAGTGCTGTTGTAAAACCAAAAGGCACAAGCCTCCCGAAGGGGAGGTTTTTTTGTGGAGAAAAAATGAATGAATT
>CAZSXQ010000027.1:0-8836 GCA_964611415.1 uncultured Gammaproteobacteria bacterium | reverse complement strand
AAAGCCGAATGGGAAGATAGTGTGGGGTTGAATTAAATTAATGATTGAGGATTAATGATTGATGATTAATGAATAGAAATCATCTCTAAATCTTTAATCGTAAATCTTAAATCAAAAGAGCGTAAGAAATTACGCTCTTTTTAATGGCCTTTAGTAATTTGACATATTGACAGGAATGTACCAGTTTGTTATTTTGTAAGTACTTAGATCATATATTGAATATTATCAATATACTCTTGAGCCTATGCCTGAACAAAATATATCAATAAGCAATCTACCCGATCTCCTCACAGTAAGAGAAGCAGCTCAAGTTCTCCGCGTTTCCCCACTCACCCTAAAAAGATGGGGTAAAAGAGGAAAACTCCCAGCAATAAGAATTAATTCCCGGGGAGACAGACGATACAGAAAAGAAGCAATACTTTATCTCTTGGGAATTCAAATTAAAGAAGACTAACCTCACCGATTGTCATTCTGAACGTAGTGAAGAATCTTCCTAAGCTTCAAAAAGATCCTTCGTTCCACTCAGGATGACATTATACACTCTTTCCATAATCAGCCGTGTGCTGACTTTTTATTTTTTCAAAATCAGGGTTATCAAAATGTTCTTTTATGAAAGCGAAAGTTTGCGCTGGATCCTGAGTAGTTACAAAAACTCCCGTTCCGATTTCAAAACCGCCTAATACCTTAAGTCTAGGAATTAGCCTTAAGTACCAGCCCTTTCCTGGATAAATATAAAAGTTAAATGGAAACTCGTGACCGTGTCTAAGGTCAAATATCTGAACTAGGCGGGAAACTATGAAAGCTAAGTCTTTAATTTCCGCATCACTTGTTTCATCAAAGCTCCTCCCCTCTCTGTTTGGAGCTACCCAAATCTCATCTGGCCACTCCGAAGTATCCGGACAAAAAATATAAAAATAGGATAGCTCTTTTACCTCCTCTGATTCCAGCTTTAAAGGAGGGATATCTAGTCTAATTTCGTTTGGAATTACGGCTAATTGTGTGTGAGGATGAGGCAAACTTTCTCCGGCGTTTTTACCTTGGTTATGGAAAATGTAAACTTGTCCCTTATGCTTGTGCTCCAAATAACGAGCCTTAAAGACTTTAAATATGTCTACGACTTTTGAGAGCTCCAGTTCATCAAAGTTCTTATGGTGATTTTTTGAATGAATTATGATTTCGTGAATCGGAGCAAAGGGATATTTATTCTTTTTGACAACAACTTCATTTAACCTAGAAATCTCATCCTCTACTTCACCCTCAAATGGACAAGCTGGCTCATCACCGTTTGCTTGATTAGGTCTTCCTGCCCGCTTCAAAGCTTTAATTATCCACTTTCCGCCTGGGACTTGTAAAAAATCGAAATCAGACATATAATATTGCCTCATATTTAATTAAAGAGAATTAAATCCTTAATTGCAACAAATATCGTTTACACCCTAGGTTAAATCCTATACAATTTCAGTACTATAATAAATGAAAAATAAAAGAAAAACAGTTAGAAGAATTGCCATGTTAAATCCTCACGGCTATATGCAGTCTCCTCCTCCATTGGGCAAAACTGACACAGGAGGACAAACCTTATACGTAATCCAGCTTGCAAAAGCTATCGGGAGAAAAAACATCAAAGTTGACATAATCACACGTCAATTTGAAAATCAGAAAGAAGAAGAACAAATCGCAGAAAACGTAAAAATCGTACGCATTCCTGCTGGAGGCAACAAATTCGTTCAAAAAGAAAAAATGTATGAGTTGATCCCGGAGATGGTAGAAAATATTATGGTTTATTTACAAAAAACCAGAAAGGAATACGATATTATTCATTCTCATTATTGGGACGGAGGCTATGCAGGAAATTTGCTATCAAAGATGATTGACGTGCCTCACGTACACACTCCTCATTCCTTAGGTAAGTTAAAAAAAGTAGAGATGCAGGCCGTTGAAGAAATACCGCTTAAAAACTTAAAACCCATGTATAGATACCATGTCAGGATAGCAATTGAACAGCAAATCCTGAATAAATCCGATGCAATTGTGGTTATTTGCGAAACTTCCCGGATTCAAATCCTTCAGCATTATTTAGTGGATTTCGAAAAGCTAAATGTAATTTATCCAGGCGTAGAAACAGATATTTTCCATTCCCATAGAAATTCTATTGATAAAAACATACAGATTAAAGAAAACGCGGTTTTAACGATAAGCAGACTCGTCCCAGCTAAAGGCATAGATAGAGTAATTGAGGCATTGGCTCTTCTCAAAAACAAAACAGATTTCCATCTATATATAGGAGGAGACACACTTGAGCTTAACAAATCTAAAGAAGAGGTTGAAACCGAAACAAGAATTAAAGGTCTTATCAAGAAATATAGGATGGAAAAATTAGTAACATTTATTGGAATGGTTCCTCACGATGAGGTTCTTCCTGCATATTATAGAGCAGCTTCAGTTTTTGTCCTTCCTGCAAGGTATGAACCATTTGGCCTAACCACTCTTGAGGCCATGGCATCAGGCACTGCGCCAATCGTTTCGAATGTTGCAGGAAGCCGGGAGATAATAATTGATGGCTTAAATGGCTTTATAGTTGATACGCATGATAGAAAAGTTCTTGCAGATCATATATCAAGACTTCTAAAAGATGCTAAACTAAATAAGAAGATGTCGGAAAATGCAGCATTCACTGTTCAAGAGCACTATTCCTGGGATAAAATAGTCGACAGATTCATTGACCTTTATAAAGGTTTACTATGAAAATTGCCCTGATTGCCCCCATTGAGGAATCCGTGCCTCCTAGGAAGTATGGAGGAATAGAATGGATTGTTTATGAACTGGCCCATGGAATGGGGCTCAGGGGACATCAAGTCGATCTTTACGCTACCGGCGACTCCAGAAAAGAAAAAGCATACAGCTTAATTCCTCTCACCCCTTTTTCCTTAAGATCAGATGAGAAATTCAGTAAAAATCCGAAAATGTTAGGAGTTGCAAAAATCCAGTCTGCAGTTAAGGCATATGAGATGATACAAAAAGGAGACTATGACATAGTTCATAATCATGCAGGCTGGAGGTTCCTTCTTTTTTCAAATCTAATTGGCGGAAAGATGCTTACTACTCTTCATGGACGCTTGAGCGTCGACTTCGAGAAAATGATTTTTGACAGCAACAAAAACTCTCAATACATTTCTATTTCCAACAATCAAAGGCGGGATGCTCCAGAGCTCAACTATATTTCAACTATTTATAACGGCATCGATATAGATAAGTATCCCTTCGAAGAAGATTTTAAAGATAAAGAGCATATGGTATTCTTTGCCAGAATGGACTCTGAAAAAGGCGCTAAAGAAGCGGCCAAGGTTGCACACAGAACAAAAAAGAAATTAATTGTGGCAGCTAAGGTTGATACAACTGATGAAGCCTATTTTTCAGAGTTCCAGCCTTTAGTTGACGGGCATTACGTTAGGTTTGTGGGAGAAGTTGATCATGAGACTAAAATTAAATACTATCAAGGATCACGCTGTCTTCTTGCTCCAATTAAGTGGGAGGAGCCATTTGGACTCTTCTTTACTGAATCTATGGCCACTGGTACTCCTGTAGTCACGTTTGCCAGAGGCTCTGCTCCTGAAATAATCAAAGACGGAGAAACGGGCTTTTTAGTAAATCACTCTGATGATGACAAAAGAGGAGATTTTATAATTAAAAAGACGGGAATCGAAGGCTTGTGCGAAGCAGTAGATAGAATCTATTCTATGCCGGCTGATGAATATAGGCAGATGAGAAAAAATGCCAGAAAACACGTGGAGGAAAATTTTGGATTAGGTCAAATGATTGATGGATACGAAGACGCTTACAGAAAAATTTTAACTAAAGCCTAAAATCCTAACTTTTCTTTTACTACAAGTAGAACATAATATATCAAAGCAGATTGTCTTTTAATTCTCCACGGCTGGATAAAAAGACGAAACAACCACTCGAGACCAATTGAGCGAACAAATTTTGGGGCTCTCGGAACTCCTCCTGAGACAAAATCAAATGCCCCGCCTACTCCAATCGCAACCCTAACATTAAGCTTTGACAAATTCTCATGAATCCATTCCTCCTGCTTAGGCGAACCAAAAGCTACAAAGAGAATATCTGAGGCTAAACCCTTACCGTCCAATGGCCATTCTTCGATAGCGAAAGCTACTTTAAGACCCGGGTATTTTTTTTGTAAGCACTTAGCGGTTTGTTCTGCTACGTTTTGCTTACCGCCTAAAAAGCCTACAGTTATAGGCTGTTTTGCCACTCTCTCACATAGCTTTTGCATAAGATCAGCACCCGGAATCCTATCCTTGAAAGGCTTACGAAATACCTGACCTCCCCATACTACTCCAACGCTTTCAGCCAAGGCTAAGTCTGCTGACTTCATGACTTGCTCATACTCCGGATCACTCCTTGCAATCATTAAAATCTCAGTATTAATTGTCACAACAAAAGTCTTTTTCTCTTTTTCTCGAGCCTTTTCCTCAATATACTCTAGGGCTCCTTTGAAAGAAAGGTTATCAATATCTTCCAATAGGGACCTTATTTTAAATTTTTGCATAAGATAACTATAAGTTAAAGTATAGCAGACTCTTTTTCAAACTGATAATCACTATGGGTATAAGAGTTGCTCAAGTTTAGGCTCAATTTTCGAGCTTTCAGAGCTAAAAAAAGGTCTAATTGCAAACTTAGATTCGCAAGAATACTATAAACCACCCGAGATGTGAAAAAAAATCCTATTTTTATTGATCTTAAAGCAAATTCCATAATTTAAATTGGTACTAGAGGCCACATTCAATTTTCAGTTCTCAATTTGTAATTTTCAATGAATGTTTTAATTTTCAATTTTTAAACACTTGTGCTTCATTTCAAATTTTAAATTAAAAATTTTAAATTATTTCTTAGATATGCTACGCTTATAGAGTTCTATGTTTTCCAAAGCCACTCCCGTTCCTCTAACTACACAGAGAAGAGCGTCTTCAGCCACGTGACAAGGAACTCCCGTCTGCTTAGTTAACAACTTATCAAAATTATGGAGTAGAGATGTTCCTCCTGTCATAACAATTCCTTTGTCGATAATATCTGATGCTAGTTCCGGAGGTGTTTTTTCAAGAACACCCTTAAGACCGTTTATTATTTCCATAAGAGTAGGCGTGATGGATTCGTTAACTTGATCTTGATTTAATTCAATCGTGCGCGGAAGCCCTGTTATACTGTCTCTTCCTCTTATCTGTATTTTTTTAGCCAATGCTTCAGCTTTATTTTCAATCAGAGCTGTTCCTATGTCAATCTTTATCTCCTCCGCAGTTCTTTCTCCTATCAAAAGATTGAATTTCTTCTTCGTATAATTAGCTATGGCTTCGTCAATTTTGTTACCGCCTATACGCACCGACTGATGAACCACCACTCCGCCAAGTGAAATAACAGCGCACTCCGTAGAACCTCCGCCTGCATCGACCACCATATGCCCAGCAGGCTGAGCGATTGGGATTCGAGCTCCTATAGCTGCCGCCAAAGGCTCTTCTATAAGATAGGCTATCTTGGCTCCAGCAGACATGGCTGCATCTAAAACAGCACGTCTCTCAACCTGAGTAACTCCTGAAGGAATACAAATCATAACTTCTGGTTTAAAAAAACGCGAAGAACCACAAGCTTTATCTATAAAGTATGAAAGCATGGCTTCAGTTATAGTATAATCTGCTATGACTCCGTCTCTAAGAGGCCTCATAGCAACTATATTTCCAGGGGTTCTCCCTAACATTTCCTTAGCTTCTTTTCCTACAGCTACCACCCTGTTCTCTTCTGCGGTAACAGCTACAACCGTAGGTTCGTTTATAACAATGCCCTCTCCAACAAGATAAACTAATGTATTAGCGGTCCCTAAATCAATTCCGACTCTTTTAGATAGCATAAGTCAAATTTCTAATTACTAATTATTCTAATTTCTAAATAAATCCAAATGTCTCAAGCTCTAAATTTTTAGGTCAATTAGGTTAATTAGAAATTAGATCAATTTTGATTAACTGTATCCAAATATATGATTTCTATATCATATTTAGCTTTGGTTAAGATTTATTATAGCATTCCCCGCCTTACTTGCAAGACATATAAACTAATCGTATAATCACAATTAGTATGTTCCGGTCTTTAAATAAGCAGTTGATCGCATCCATCATAATTTTTTTATGTTTGGTAATCGCTACAGTATTAGTAATCCTTTATGGCAAGGGATATAGATTTGGACTTGGGGACGGGAAGATAGAGATTAAAGGAACCGGCCTATTGGTAGCAAGAAGCATTCCGGACGGCGCACAAGTATTGGTGGACGGAAAGCTTGAAACAGCCACAGATAATACGATTAACCTTCCTCCCGGAGAATATACAATTAGAATCTTTAAAGAAGGCTATTTCCCTTGGGAAAAACGAGTAAAAATCCAGACAGAAGTCGTAACCCGGGCGGAAGCACTCTTAATCCCTACTGCTCCTAAGCTTGAGAGCATAACCGATCTTGGAGCATCAAGTCCGATAATAGATCCTACTCTAACAAAAATTGCCTTTAAAGTCTCTTCACAGTCTGCGGTAAGAAATGGAGTTTATGTATTTGATATGAAATCAAACCCCCTCCTAACACTTCAAAGCTCTTCAACTCAGATAGTTGATGATTCATTCGACATATTCTCAGAAAGCGCTATCGCCTGGTCACCTGACGGAAAAGACCTTATAGCAACCATTTCCGGTACCACAGATTTTCCAGCTTCTTACCTTCTGGACACTGACCGCGTGAATTCCCCTCCCTTTAATGTCTCAAATACCCTTGCTTCAGTAGACTCTTCCTGGACAAGAATGAAAAATGTTAAACAAAAAGCTATTAAAGATTCACTGCCAAAACCAATCAGGCAAATGATTGGCATTGATATTTCTATTCTTTCTTCCTCGCCTGACCAAAATAAGGTTTTGTATCAAGCATCTCGTTCTGCAAGTCTGCCAATTGTTATAAAACCAAGACTGGCGGGAGTTAATTCAACTCCTGAGGAAAGAAGTATCAAGGAAGGACAGTACTATGTTTACGATCTAAAGGAAGACAAGAACTACAAAATGGATCCGGGCAATTTTAGTGGATCATATAGTTGGTTTACTGATTCAAAACATATCATTTTCGTAAGAGACCACGAGCTTCGCCTGATGGATTTTGATGGCCTGAACGATACTACTGTATATGCGGGGCCTTTTACCGAGAACTATATTTTCCCCTGGGCAGATGCAACGAGAATTGTCATACTTACGAATCTGGGGAATTCGCGGATCACACCAAATCTCTATACAATTAGCCTCAAGTAGATTTAAAACTAGGCTGCCTTATTCCCTGCGGAACCAACTAGTCTTGAAATGGCACCTCTAACTCTGTCCAGCGCCCTTTCAGGTGGGATTTTTGATTTACCGCTTTGAGAAGAAGTCTCAGAAAGAGGCGCAATATTACTTCTAGGTGGAATTTTATGTAATTCTTGAGATTGATCCGTAGCTACTTCTGGCTCCGGTGATAAGACTGGCTGAACAGCTCCATTCGCTCCTGCTGTTTGCTCAGGAGGAGAAGCTATAGGACCATTCCAGTCTAATCCTGACTTCCCAATTATTCTGCTAGTATCAAAACCTGAGCCTTTATCTGGCCGTGGTGTTGCGGTTGCGACTCCTGAATCTACTGCTTCATCTACCATAGGTATTAAAACTATAGACATTTTCCTGTATCTTTGTCAAGCTTACTCCTTAAAGATCGTGTCAGTCTTTCTGGGACGGGCAAAAACGAGCAAACGCTTCCATGCTGTTCCCGGAGGCCAGCAGGTTTGAAGAATCAGCTGTTCATTCCCGGTATTAGCTTCTGTTATAAAATGCACTTCTTCAGGCTCAACCACCCTGGCTTCTGTAACAAAATAGTTATATCTCTTGCCTTGGTAAAAGATTACTATTTCGTCTCCCTCGTTAAGATCTTTCAAGAGAAAAAATATGGCATTGTACTGTCCCGCATCCCAAAAGTTATCAGCAGAATGTGCAAACATATATATATTTCCCGAAAGACCCGGAAAAAGAGATCCTTGTGCGTGAGCTACTCCCTGCAGGAGCGCAGGCAGAAATGCCTCCTCGCTAGATGGATCTACGTTTGCTATAACCTTAGCGGATGCGCCTATTTTGGGTATCACAATACTAAACTCTGTGTCAGGGGGCACTATCGTTTGGTTTTTTGATCCAGTTAAGAGATCTCCAAACGAAACGCTCTGTTCTTGATTTTTAGCGAGTGCTCCTATTGCCGTAGTAGTTTCGCTTGCTACGGTAAAGTTTACTCCCCTGGCTTTTATCACTTGATAAGAAACTTCATAATAAAGTGCTGGTCCAAAAGTGGAGATAACGCCATATATAGCAAAAAGAAGCAAGAAATTGCCAATAGAACGAAGTGTTAAGAATTTTAAGGCCTCATTTCTTTTCATCCCGTTAAAGACAGCGAGCGTTTTAATCTGTTTTTAAGATATCTTTTGCCCATACCGCTCTTAAGATACCTTTCTCTCGCTTTTGCATCCTCCTCATGCAATGATGCTTCATAGTATATCAACTTGAAAGGACCCCTGCCCGTTGTGTAAGTTGACTGATTGTTTTGGTGTTCTTTAAAACGCTTGCGTAAATCATTGGCATACCCTGTATACCATTTGTTACTTTTTAAACTTTTGAGAATATAAACATAATAAAAGCGGTCTTTAACGGGATTCATGAATCAATAGTAGCAAATTGAGAAGCCTAAGCAAAATGCGTCCCCGAGAGGAGTCGAACCTCCAATCTTTCC
>CAZSXQ010000026.1:0-9061 GCA_964611415.1 uncultured Gammaproteobacteria bacterium | reverse complement strand
CAAATCCCTCAACGGTCACAGCGGCGGGCAGGTTGAAGAGGTCACCCCGATTTAATCGGGATCAAATCCACATTTTTATGACAATTCTTTTTTTAACCCGCAGATTTAGTCCGGACATTGGAGGAGTAGAAAAGCATGTTTTAGAAATAGGAAAAAGACTTGTTCAAGATAATCACAAGCTGTATGCAGTTACCCAGTCTCAGGGAAAAGAAAAAGAATTGGAAGGAATTAGGATTATAAGAATTCCCCAAACTCCAAAAGGTGCTTCAGAAAAAATTCATATCTGGAAATGGTTATTTACCAATCGGAATTTAATCAAAGAAGCAGATTTAGTACATGCTCATGATGTTTATTTCTGGTATTTCCCCTTCAGGTTTTTATTCCCTTTTAAAAAGTCTTTTGTGACTTTTCATGGATATGAATCGTATCCTATTAAAAAGAAAGCAATTATAGTTAGGAAACTGTCTGAATACCTAGCAAGCGGAAATATAGCGGTGGGAGATTTCATAAAGAAATGGTATTATACTAAACCAAATTTTATCATCTATGGTGGGGTAGATTTGCCCAAGGATCAAAAAAGATCAAGTAATAAGAATTCAGCTATCTTTATTGGAAGACTAGATTATCATACGGGGATTCTTGAATATTCAAAAACGGTCGATCTTATAAAAAAAGAGATTCCAAGCTTTGAGTTTGCTGTATTAGGTGATGGTGAATATAAGAGCAAATTGCAAAAATACAAACCGATTGGTTTTAAAAAAGACCCAGTGGATTATATAAATCGGTATAATTTTGCATTTGTTTCCAGATATTTATCGATTCTGGAAGCACTGGCTAGTAATAGGCTTGTATTTGCTTTGTACAATAATTCTGTAAAAGAGGACTATTTAAAGATGAGTTCTTTCTCCAAATTTATTATAATTGAAAGCAGTCCGGAAGAGCTTTCCAAAAAGGTAATATATTATTTAAAAAATGAAAGGGAAGCCGATAGATTGGTCAATTCCGGACATGAATGGGTTAAGAAACAAACCTGGGGAAATGTCGTTAGCGTTTACTTAAAGCTCTGGAAGAACTAGATGTTAACCCATTTACTGTTTTAATAATGTAATCAATCTCTTGTTGTTTTAGCTTAGGATAAAACGGAAGAGTTATCGTAGAGGCCCCTATTTTCTCAGTTATCGGGAATGCACCTTTTTTATAATCATACTTATTTCTATAATATTTCATAAGGTGTATTGGTCTAAAATTTACAGCTACACCGATTCCTTTATTTTGTAGTTTTTCTAAGTAATAATCCCTTTTTTTTGGATCAACATGAATTGTATAAACATGTCTTGCATGTCTTGAATTAGATAGGGGGGAAATTATTTTGAGATTGGGATTATTAGAAAAACCTTTATCGTACTTTTTTGCAACCCTCTCTTTTTTAGCATGAAGTTTTTCAATGCGGTCTAATTGATTTAGAAGGAGTGCTGCCTGAATGTTAGTCATGTTGGATTTATATCCTAAGAATTCCATGTCGTAATGTTCGTATCGTTTGCTATATCTGTCAATCGCACTTTTGCTCATACCGTGCTGTCTTGCCTTGAGTAACCATTCGCTAAGATCCTTGTTATTAGTTGTTATTGCTCCTCCTTCTCCAGAAGTAATGTTTTTAGTTGCATAAAAACTAAAGCAAGCTGCATCCGAAAGCTGTCCGGGTTTTATATCATCTCTGCTTCCCTCGACACAATGAGCACTGTCTTCTATTAATTTAAGTTTATATTTTCGAGCAATTTTTGAAATTTTTTTCATATCACACATCTGGCCATAAAGATGAACTACTAATATAGCTTTCGTTTTAGAAGATACAGCTTTTTCAATTAAGTCTGCATTAATATTTCCAGTGTTTTCTTCTACATCAACAAAGACTGGTTTTGCTCTGCAGTATTCTATAGCATTTGACGATGCTATGAATGACATGGGAGTGGTTATTACTTCGTCACCTTTCCCAATACCAAGCCCCTTTAGGGAAAGAAATAGTGCTTCAGTGCAAGATGTAACCCCGATGCAGTATTCAGTTTTAAAATATTTCGCGAATTTTTTTTCAAACTCCTTAACTTCTTCACCGGTAGTTAGAAATGTCGAATTTAGTATTTTTATAACTTCTTTTTTATCATTCGAATCTAGATTATGTTTGTAAAATTCAATTTTTTTAATCATCAAAATAATTTATCTTTATATTTTATTTTAGAAAGGACATTATCTGCTTCAATTAAGTATTGGTAATACCATAGTGTATTTGTTTTTATTCCATCATTTATTTCCCCTCTATCTAACCCCTCAATGATTTCCGTTATTCCTTCATCTATTTCTTTTGAAGGCTTAAATCCAAATACTCTTTCAATTTTATTAAAGCTTACATTATAATTTCTTGGATCAGGATCATCGGGCGCCTTTTCGATTAATAAGTCTTTGAAGAATTTATTAAATCTATTTGCTAGTTCAAATACTTGAAACACTTGCTCATTGGACCCAACGTTGAATATTTCCTGGTTGGTTTTTTTTAAGTCTTTTTCTCCTAATATCATATAAAAAGCTCTTATTACGTCTTGTATGTGAACAAGAGGACGCCATTGTTTGCCTCCTCCCATAATAAATATTTTTTTATTTTTCCATGCATGTAACGTCATAATATTTATAATTAGATCAAATCTCATCCTTCTTTTTGATATTCCATAAACAGTAGCAAGTCTAAGAATGGTAACAGAAAAATTTTTATCTGAAAGTTTTAATATTTCCTCTTCAGCCATTATTTTAGATTTTGCATAAATTGAAAGGGGATTTAACGCAGAACTTTCAATAAGAGTTTCTTCTCCTGAGCCATAAACACTGCAAGAAGATGAAAATATATATTTCCTAACTCCGGCTTTTTTTGCCTCTTTTGCTAACCTTACTGCCCCTTCGTAATTAATGCTAAAAGTTGCTGATCTATCTAATTCTGAGGAGGGGTCATTTGATATTGAAGCAAGATTAATTACTGCATCCAAATTACGTAGAATTCTTTTATCAAATTTCCTTATATCTGCTCTAATTATTTTTAAATTTTTATTATTTTTTAAATCGGCAAGTGTTTCTCCGAAATAAAATCTGTCAAGAGCAATTACCTTGACGCCTTTGTTTAAAAAATCTTCAGTCATGCAGGATCCTATATAACCGCCTGCTCCAACAATTAAAACTTTCATTTTTTCTTTTTTAATATATATAGTTTTTGTACGCCAAAATCTCCTGAGTTTTCTGTTTCTTCAAAATCTTTAAAAAAGTTATTGAAATTATTAATAAAAGAATCTCTCTCTGCATTTTTTATGGTTAAGTATCTTAGAAATCTTGAAGCAGCGTAATAAATGCTCGAAAATTTTTCAATTTTAACGATATAAAAGTATTTACTAAGAAATCTTTCTAGTTTTTTTTCTTCTAAGTATAGATTAAAGTCATGCATTATTAATTCAGATAGATTTGCTTCTCTTCTTAAGATATTAATTTTTTTCAAGCTGCCGCTGAATGCTTCTGACATTAAATATAATCCACCTGGCTTTAAAACGCGGTGAATTTCTAATATAGATTTTTTTTGTAAATCCCAAGATAGTAAATTTATGATTACTCTTATTGTATAGACTTTATCGAATAAGTTATTATGTTCCGGAATATTTAATAAATTAGCATGATAAAAGGTTATTTGACTTCCGTTTGAATATTTTTTATTATTTTTTAAAGCATAGTCAATAGATTTATTACTATAATCGAAAGCATTTATTTTTATTTTCTTCTTTTTAGCAATTTCAAAAGTAGAGTATCCATTTGAGCATCCAGCATCTAAAACATAATCTCCACCTTCAATATATTTGGAAACGTTTTTAATTTCTAAATTTATTACATTTATATCTCCCCATGAGGCTGAATGTGAATATTTGTTTTTTTGTGCGCTTTTTTCCCAATAGCTGTGGTTAAATTCCATTTTTTTCAGGTCGTCTTTTTTAAGATCTTTTGCTAGTCCTAAATCTACTAATTTTTTCATGCAATTATTTGTCTGGTAATATATAGCGGTCTTTTTTTATTTTCAATATAGAGTCTTCCTAAATATGTTCCAATTAACCCTAGGAATAAAGTTTGAATTCCCCCTATTAAGATGATAGCTATTAAAGTTATCTTCCAAGCTTCAAACATATTTGTAGTAAGTTTTGAGTAAATAAGCGATGCTGTTATTAGTAGTGCTACAAAAAACAAAATTAAACTTATCTTCATGGCTAAAAATAACGGAAAGGAAGAATAAGCAAAAATAGCATTAAAAGCTAGCTCAATTTGTTTGCTAAAAGTGTATTTCGTTTCTCCTTTAAATCTTTCTCCATGATTTACTTCTTGAGCTCCATGTCTAAATCCAATCCACCCAAATATTCCTACCAAATATCTGTTCTGCTCTCTTAGTTTGTTTGATTCGATCAACGCTTGTTTTGTTATTATTCTAAATATTGTTGAATTAATAACTATTTCTTCGTCGATTAATTTTTTAATAACAAAGTTGAATATGTTTGAAGAGATTTTTTTATAATAGCTGAATTTTTTATTTTTTCTTACTGCATAAACAACATCGTATCCTTCGTTTATTTTTTTATAAAGCTTAATTATTTCTTCCGGCTTATCTTGCAGATCGCCATCCATCATTACTATAAAATTACCCGAAGCCATATCAAGCCCTGCTGTTATGGCAATATGATGACCAAAATGCCTTGAAAATTGGATAATTTTTACTTTATTGTCTTTTTTGTGAATCGATTTAAGGATATTAAAGCTTTTATCTTTTGATCCATCGTCAATAAATATAATTTCATAATCAAATTTTTTAAAATCTTCTATTAATGAATTAATTATTCGAGAATATAATTCATTAATAGTTTCTTCCTCGTTTAGAATTGGAATGACGATTGATAGTTTCATAATTATGAGATTATATCTTAACTCGTCTTTTTAGGACAATAGATAAAAGAATCAAGCTAATTAGGGAAATCAGGGAAATAATTTTAGAGATTTTTTTTGCTTTGGTATCGGTGAAATTTAAATTTACTTCGTAAGTTCCTGGATTAAGTTCGAAGCTTATCGTTCCTTTAGGGTTAGTATTTTTATATATAAATTTATGGGTTTTATCATTAACAGTAAGATTCCATCCGGGAAAGTAATAAGTATTTTCTCTTAAAACTGATTTATTTTTAATCTTAACTAAATATGAATGATTAATTGATGTTCTTGATAATTCTTTTACCAAACCTAATCCTGAGATTATTTCTAGATTATTTTTTGCTTTTGTCTTTTGCCATATATTTTTAGGGTCAGTCCATATTGGTGCTGCAGGTATTCCTCCTTCTCCTTCTGCCGTTATGGAGCTAAGTTTATTTATAAAATAAGCATCATTTTTTTCTACTATTACTTTTCTATTTCCCCAATTTAGAATAGTAGAAAAAATAGCAAATAAGCATATTAAAAAAAGTAGCTTACGACCTATTTTGATAGATGTTATCCCAGCTAGTGCTGCGCTTAATAGAGAAACAAGGATCAATAGTCTATAGGAGAATTGTAGATTGTTGTATAAGGGAATAATTTCCCAAACAAATCTTGAATAGGAAGTTATTAAGAAACTGGTAATTATTAAGCACGTTAAAAAAAACATAAATAATTTTTTTTCTTTTTTTCTTTTTTTCTTTAAAATTAAAATTATTCCAAGGAAAATTAATAATAATTGCGCAAAGCCAATAATAAAAGATAATTCTCCGTTTTCTCCTTGATATAGAAGACCATAAAGATGTGATTTAAAAATTATATTTTGAAAAGATTGAAACGTTACGAGTGTATGGAGGTTAATTTGATGCGTAAATTTTCCTTCTGATAATACCGGAAGCCAATAGAAAGCAGCACCAAAAATACCCAATAAATATGAAATACATACTAATATTAGATTTCTCATCTTATTTTTTTTATATAAAATGACCAATATGTAAAAGGGAATAAATGTAAAAACAACTAACGCTGTGGGGGATGAAAGAATTGCTAATTGGACAATAATGCTGTTAAGTAAAAACCACTTTGCTTTTTTTGTATGAAATAATTTATCGGTACTAAATAATATTAATGGAAAGATTGAGAATAGGATAAGTTCTCCAACACTAACTCTAAAATGCATATTTACCAGATGATAAGGAGCAAATAAATAAAAAATAGAAGATACAAAAGCTCCTCTAGCGCCAATCCAATTTTTTAGCCAAAAATAAATGCTAAATCCAGACAGAACAAAAGATAATCCAATTAATGTTTTGATGCTTCCAATAAATCCAAATCCGAAAAAGTGCAGAATAGAAGAGATATAATATTGCAGAGGAGCATCAAAGTTAAAGATCGGATATCCATATCCTGAATTTAATTCACCTGCCCATGTGGGGATCATAACTCCCTCATTTAATGAGGAATAAAAGCTTATAAGTCTTACTACATGAATAAATAAATCGCCGCTTTCGTAAGTGCCGCGCCTTAGTAAGCTTACTAAGGGAAGGAGTGAAAGAACTAAAATTATCAGTGGATACGGAGGTGATTTTTTGGGTTTTATATATTTATAGACAAAAAAAGCTGATATAACTATTAACGAAATAACGACGTTAACAACGACCATTCTATACGGATCTAGCATGCTGATATAATATAAGTGCATTTAAAAAAGAGCAATAATGAAAACATCTTTTATTACAACAGTATTTAATGAGGAAAAAACCGTTACTGATTTATTAACAAGCTTAAATTCCCAGTCGTTAATCCCATCAGAAGTAATAGTGGTAGATGGCGGATCGACGGACAATACGTTGTCCGCAATTTCCAATTTCCAATTTCCCAACTTCAATAAGAAAATAAGAGTCCGGGTTATTGTAAAAAAGGGCAATAGGTCGGTTGGGAGGAATGAGGCAATTAGAAATTCGACGGGAGATATTATTGCTTGTTCGGATGCTGGATGCATCCTTGATAAAGATTGGCTAAAAAATATAGTTAAGCCATTCTCAGACCCAAAGGTTGATGTGGTTTCAGGATACTACAAAGGAATGGCGAAGAGTGCTTTTGAAAAAGCATTAGTGCCATTTGCGTTGGTTATGGAGGATAAGCTTGACGCAAATAATTTTCTACCTGCCACAAGGTCGGTAGCTTTTAAAAAAAATATTTGGAAAAAAGTGGGAGGATTTGATGAGAAATTGAGTAATAATGAAGATTATGTTTTTGCGAGAAAACTTAAAAAAATTGGTGCAAAAATTTTATTTGCAAAAGACGCCGTTGTCTTCTGGAAGCCGAGAAAAAATTTAAAGGATGCATTTGTAATGTTTTATAGATTCGCTAAAGGAGACGCAGAGTCCGGGATTATACGTCCAAAAGTAGTTTTTATATTAGGAAGATACATTGCTGGCTTTTTAGCTGTATTTTTGCTTTTTTATACGCATTCGCTTTTCCTGGTGGTTCTCATATTAGTTTTATTCATTAATTATGTTCTTTGGGCAGCTCTTAAGAACTACAAGTACGTAGATAATCTTTTATCAGTATTTTATTTAATCGCACTTCAATTCTTATCGGATTTTGCAGTGATAGCTGGTACTCTTTCGGGATTGATTAGTAGGTTGGGAAAGAGGAGCTGATTAGGCTATAATTTAGGTATGGGTTATACTTCTCGCGCTCTTAAAGGAATTTCATGGATGGGGATTCTCAGAGCATCTACTCGCAGCATCACTTTCTTAAGAATAGCAATTTTAGCCCGGATCCTTTCTCCCTCACAATTTGGTGTATTTGGAGTCGCAAGTCTTGTTTTAGCACTGCTTGAAATATTAACTGAAACTGGAATAAATATCTTTCTTATCCAGCAGAAGGACGATATAAAAAAATATCTAAGCTCGGCTTGGATTGTTTCGATAGTCAGAGGTTGTTTGATTGCCATTCTGTTGATTCTTTCCGCTCCTTACGTAGTAAACTTCTTTCATTCTCCAGAGTCCTACTCCGTTATTATTCTTATAGCGCTCGTTCCATTCATAAGGGGTTTTATAAACCCTTCAATTATTAAAATTCAAAAAGAGATAGAATTTAAAAAAGAATTTTATTTGAGGTTAATAATTTTCATAGTAGACGCATTGGTTGCGATAATTTTCGCCTTTATTACAAAAAGCGCAGAAAGCTTTGCATACGGCTTAATTGCTTCAGCGGTTCTTGAAGTAACTCTTTCATTTGTCTTTTTCAAGCCGCTCCCAAGTCTTTCCTTTGACTTAGAAAAAGTGAAATTGATTATAAAAAGAGGTTGGTGGGTTACTCTTACTGGGATTTTTTCTTACAGTGCCGAGAACGGAGACAATATAGCTGTTGGAAAGCTACTTAACACGTCGTCGTTGGGAATTTATCAAGTAGCTTACAAATTTTCAACCTTACCGATTAGTGAAATTACTGATGTAATAAATAAGGTAGTATTTCCGGTTTATTCTAAATTTTCAGAAGATAAAGATAGGCTCTGGAAAGCATTCGTAAAAGTTTCTCTTACGTCGTCTGTTCTAGCAGTTTTTCTAGGTGCATTTATATTTCTTTTTGCAGAGCAAATAATCTCTCTTTTGTTGGGTCCCTTGTGGATGGAAGCAGTTCCAGTCGTTAAAATTCTTGCGTTCTATGGGGGACTCCGTACGATTTTTGGGAATTTTTCTCCGGTGTTTTTGGCAATGCACAGGCAAGATATTGTTGCAAAGATGACATTTTTTAGAGTTAGCGCTCTTTTAATAACAATAGTTCCTCTTATAAACATGTATGGATTGATTGGAGCTGCGCTTTCTGCTCTCGTTTCAATTTTGGTAGAAATACCAATTGTCCTTTATTTTTCCTATAAAATTTTTAAAAGATGAAAATAGCTTTTTTTCACGAACTGCACTTTGGCGGCGCAAGAAGAGTTGTAGTAGAGTACGGTAAGGTTTTTGCAGAAAATCATGAAGTCGAGCTTTTTTATATTGACAGCGAAAAAGAAAACGAAGTT
>CAZSXQ010000025.1:0-9351 GCA_964611415.1 uncultured Gammaproteobacteria bacterium | reverse complement strand
ACAAAACGGAAGGAGTTGATATTTTTTACTTCAACTTTGTATTTAGGCAAACCTTTTTCGCCTGCTTTTCTAAGAGAGATATTGGGTTCAAGTCTCATATCCCCTTTTTCCATATCAGCATTTGAGACATCGAGATAGCGGACTATCTGCTGAAGTTTGTGCAGATACTCTGTAACGTCTTCGGCGCTACTGAAATCCGGTTCAGTTACTATTTCTACTAAAGGAACTCCGGAGCGGTTAAAGTCAATTAATGAAACTTTTTCTCCGTTTACGGTTTCGTGAATTAGTTTTCCCGTATCTTCTTCCATGTGTACTCTGGTTATTCCAAATTTCTTGCCATTCTTAAGCTTGATCCAACCATTTACCGCAAATGGTTTGTCGTACTGGGAAATCTGATAGCCCTTGGCAAGGTCCGGATAGAAATAGTTTTTGCGGTCAAATTTTGAAAATAGGGGAGTCTCACAATTTAAAGCCTGACCTATCATAATGCACCACTCAACAGCCTTTTTATTAGCTACAGGGAGTGCTCCCGGAAGTCCTAAGCAAACAGGACATGTATGAGTATTTGGTTCTTTCCCGAAATAGTCAGCGGAACAAGCGCAAAACATCTTACTTTTTGTTTTAAGCTCTACGTGAACCTCAAGTCCGATAACCGGCGTATATTTCATTAGTTTCCTTTTCTCCTGTCAATCTCTCCTCCTGCAAAAGTTGCAGAATATAATTCTTTTCCTTTTAACGAAATTTTTTCAGTTGCTTTGAAATCACCTAAGGTACCTTTCCAAGAAAACTTGTAGCTATAATTTTCAAAATTTAAACTTCTAGGGCCTCTGATTGGCATTTCATTCTCCGGTAATGATAATGCTTTTCTTAACACCTTGTAGATTTCGTCTGGACCACCACCCGTAACTTTTCCATAATAAACCATCATCCAAACCGGTTTATCTTCCCTGAAAACAACTTCTCTTCCGCCATAAGGTTCACCGCCAAAAAAATTATCATGCATTCTGAATTCTTTAATTTCGTTTGTAATTGTGGTCGATAAATCTTTTTCCTTAATCCAAGTTTTAAATTTTCCAGATGCGTAACCTTCTTTAGCAGATTGTAGTAAATAATCTTTTAATCCTCTAATCATATATTAGGTTCTCTCTTTCTCCAATCTTCATTTATTGTCGCTTGTTCGTATGCATGTCCGAGCTGAAATAACAATTCTTCTTTGAAATGGGGAGCAGTTATTTGCATTCCAACTGGTAATCCACTTTTTGTAAATCCAATTGGAATCGATAGAGCAGGAAGACCTGTTAAGTTTGCTGTAACTGTAAAAATATCAGACAAATACATTTTCAACGGGTCGTCTAATTTTTCTCCTAATTTCCAAGGGGGAGTTGGTGAAACTGGAGCTATGATTACATCTACTTTTTCAAAAGCTTTTTTATAGTCTTCGATTAGCATTGATCTAACTTGCGAGGCTTTATTATAATACTGGTCATAATATCCTGAAGACAATGCGTGAGTTCCAAGCATAATACGTCTTTTAGCCTCCTCCCCAAACTTATCTCGATGATTTCCATATCTGATCCCGTCATACCGTGCTAGATTAGACGAAACTTCTGAGGTTTGAATTATGTAATAGCAAGCATTTGCATACTTAGAATGCGGCAAAGCTATATCAGGAATAATTTGCGAACCAAGAACATTCTTTATTGTGTTGTAAGCTTTCGTAAGCAACTCAACGCTTTCGCTTTCAATATGCTCTGAATGAAATTCAGGATCAACGCCTATTCTTAAAGATTTAACTTCGCGATTTAGATCCACTGTATAGCTTGGGACTTCTTTCCTTGAGGCTGTTGCATCATTATCGTCTTTTCCAGCAGTAACATTAAGAAGTAGAGCGCTGTCTTCTACTGTTTTTGTAAAATGTCCAATTGCGTCGTGAGAAGAAGCCATTGCTACTATTCCATAACGGCTTACTCTTCCATAGGTAGGTTTTAAGCCAACTGTGTTGGTAAAACTAGCAGGTAGTCTGATTGAGCCTCCAGTATCTGTTCCCATAGCGGCAAATGCCATATCTGTTGCTACTGCTACAGCTGAACCGCTGCTTGAGCCTCCGGGAACGTATTCTAGATTCCAAGGATTTTTGGTAGGACCAAAGTCCGAGTTTTCTCCGCTTGAGCCATGCGCCCATGCATCTTGATTTGTTTTACCAATAATTATTGCCCCGGCTTCTTTAAGCTTTCTAACCGCAGTCGAATCATATTGGGGAATATAACCGTCTAAAACGTTGGATCCTGCTGTTGTTTTGACGCCAGAAGTAGAGTACATATCTTTCAGTGCAATTGGAATTCCGAGAAGTGGTTGATTCTCCAAGGCCTGGCCTTGCAGAATCAAAGAATCGGCTTTTTTGGCTTGTTCAAGCGCTTCTTTTTCAGTAAGAGTTACGAAGACGTTTAATTTTTTGTCGGTTTGATTGATTCTATCCAAACATGCACGGGTTAGTTCGACCGAACTAAAATCTTTATTTTTCAATCCTTCTTTTGCCTGTTTAATAGTAAGTTTATTTAACATATTAATTAGTCATTTGGACTCCGCTAACTTCTTTTATAAAAAAATCCACCCCGTCTGTTTGTAGCTTCACAAAAGCTCCATTTTTTACCGCCCCAGGTCTTAAATTGTCGTAATTTCCAAACCCAAATTTTACTAGGGATGTTCGGATTATTCCCCCATGAGTTACTACCAAAATTTTCTTTCCCGGATTCGAAATCGCCACTTCCCTTAAAAAAGTTATTAGACGTTCTACTATTTCTTTGTCGCTCTCTATGCCGTGCGTTTTAAACGAATATCTTTCTTCTAATGTTAGTTTTCTTAAAGTTTCGTTCACCACGGCATATTCCGTATTCGGTCTTCCTTCAAATTCACCAAAATGCCTTTCTCTTAGCAGTTTCGTCGTTTGTACTTCTAGCTTATGTTCTAAGGCAATAATCTCAGCAGTTTTTTTAGCACGGAGTAAATCTGACGAGAAAACAAAGTCAAACTTGATGACTTTAAGTTTTTTCGCTAATATTTTTGCCTCCTCAATTCCAGATTTTGATAGTTGCGGATTCTTATGACCCTGTATTATTCCTTTTTCATTCCATTCGCTGGTTGCGTGTCTTACAACGTAAAACGTTGTTAAATTACTCATTACCTAGGATTCCTTTCACTTTGAAAAAGCCGTTGTGTGTGGATTTAGCATTTGATAAAGCCTGTTCTTGGGAAAGAGAAGGTTTTATCTCGTCTTCGCGCAAAACATTTTCAAGCCCAGTAACCTGAGAGGTGGGTTCAATTCCTTCTGTGTCTACTTCATTTAATCCCTCAATGTATTGGATGGTTTCTCCGAGTTGAGATTCAAACTTCTTTTTTTCTTCATCGGTAAGAGGAAGGTTTGCCAATTTTGCAACCTTCGCGATATCAAACTTCATGCTTGAATTATATACAATGATGTGTAAGTTGGCAATAAAATTTGTTATAATATTAGCATGGAAACAGATGAAGGCGCAGATGTAAATATTTTATTAGGGTATTTGTCCTCAGGCCAAAGAGTTGGCAGAGACATAATTTATCTTCCAATTACTCCAGCTGCTGAATTTTATAGTCCTCAGCCGGCTACGGGTGGTGCAGGCGATCGCATTCCTCCACTTATTACGGCTGTTGGATTGCAAGATGAGGGCGATGGCCCTTTTGATCCAATTGATCCAGGCGACTCAGAAAGGCTAAATCAGGCTTTTGGAGACCAACTTCCAGGCATAGGGGTTCCTCAAAATTTTGATCAAACAGCAGAAAGACTTCTTAAGGGAATTGTTGATGTTTCAGAGGCCTAATTTTTTTGCAATTGCATCGTGAGCTTGCCATTCTAAAGCGTCATCCAGTTCCGGTAGTTCGTTTATTTTTAGTGCAAGTTTAATTAGATGGTCTGCGAAATGGGGGTTTTTAGGAAGAATTGGGCCGTGAAGGTAAGTGCCAAAACTATTCTTATATTTAGCACCTTCGGTTCTGTTATCACTATTTCCGTGTCCTTTCAATACTTTTCCAAAAGGTTTTAAATTTTCTCCAAGATAAGTTCTTCCTCCATGATTTTCAAATCCTACAATTACGGATGATTTATGATTTATGATTGATGATTTATGATTTAGCTCGAACGAGGGTTGAATGGCAATGTTTCCGATCAATCTAGGCACGTTTTCTCCGGGACTTTCGGTGTAGAGGTCAAAAATTCCTAAGCCGTTTACTACACTCCCATCTGCTTCCTTGTAATATTTACCTAAAAACTGAAATCCTCCGCATACATAAAGTCCGGGAGTACCATTTTCGATTAACTCCGAGAGAGTTTTCTTTTTCTTTTTTAAGTCCTCATTAACAATTGTTTGCTGACGGTCCTGAGCACCTCCCATAATAAGTAAATCGCAATCTTTTAAATCAGACTCAGAAAACCCCACGTCTAAGTATTTAACTTCTGCTTTAATTCCGCGCCACTCACATCTTTTAACAAGAGTAGTAATATTTCCCCGGTCTCCGTAAATATTCATGAGTTCCGGGTAGAGCCAGCCTATTGTTAATGATTTATGATTTATGATTGATGATTTATGATTTTTCATAGAATCTTACGGCCTGTTAGGATTTTTCGGATGTCTAGCATTGCTGAATAATTGGGAAGAATATAAAGAGTTTCGTCAGATTTCAATGCTTCAACCATTTTATTTAACATAACTTTAGGATCGGGATCAATATGAGTAAATTGTTCCGCGTATTTAAGTCGTAAAGCCATGTCATAGACCCTGTCGCCGGAAACACCAACGTTAAACTCTTTGTTTAGTATTTCTTCAAAATTTATGTCCCAAATCCAACTTACATCCAAACCATCGGGGATTCTATCGTTTAGTAAAATCAGTAAATCTTTTCCTTTGAGGTCTTTTACGGTAGATAATGACTCGTTAAAGCTTGTTGGGTTTTTTGAGAGGAAAATTTGTACGTTTTTGCCTTTATAGGTTAGCTTTTCTTGTCTTCCGAATGCAGGAGTAAAATTATTGAACGAAATAGTAATTTTATCCTGTCCAATCGACTCATTCGTTGCAAATAAAGATGCAGCAAGAGCATTATATTTATTGTATTTACCCTCAAGAGGGTACTGCGAAAGTTCTTCTATGTCAGTCGTTGGCCTTTTGAGTTTGCAGTTAGGACATTTCCAAATTCCCAGATGTGAGAAGAAAACTGTTTCAAACTCCAATTTTTCTAAGCATTTTGGGCAATGAGTGGAATCTGCTCCATGGAGGGTTTTATCATTTCCCTTCTCTGAAAGACCAAAGTAAAGAGTTTTTGCCTTTATTCCGTCGGCAAGATATGCAATTTGCGGATCATCAGCATTCAGGATTAACGTAGTGTTTGGACCTAATTTTTCAAAAGAAGAATGCCATTTTTTAGCAATACTATCAATTTCCCCATACCTATCAAGCTGATCTCTGAAAAGATTTAAGCAAATTACATAGTCAGCATTTGTTTCATTTAACACTTGAGGAAGAGCATTTTCGTCTGTTTCAAAAATAAGATAGTCTTGTTTAAGCACTGCAAGGCCTGGCCTTGCGGAATCAAATAGACTTGAACCTTTAATAATAGCTGAGGCAAGGCCATTTAGTAAATTCGCTCCTGAAGCGTTTTCGATTACAGAATTCCCATTTGACCTAAGAATTTCCGTAATCAGTTTTCCCGTAGTAGTTTTGCCATTTGTGCCGGCAATAATCAATGCTTTTAACTTCCGACCCCTGGGGTTGGAGCGTAATAAATCCTTAACAAAGTTTGAGTTTAAATTAAGCGCAATATGTCCCGGCCAGGTAGAACCGTTGCCTAAATTTAATAGTTTAGATAATGATATGAATGCCTTACCGAATAAAATCACAAAAAAGTTTAGCATATGATTATTCTATCATTTTAAAGAAGATCCTTCGACAAGCTCAGGATGACGTGCTGTTTGAGATCTATCGAGGAATGTTACATCGATCGTAAGATTTTTATTCTTTCTTCAAGCGGAGGGTGGGAGTTAAAGAGTCCAGTAAACATATTTTTTACTTTTTTATTATCAAAGGGATTTTCTATAAATAAATGTGCCGTAGCATTACTTGCTGTTTTAGGCGGAGTATGATCATTTTTAAGTTTCTCAAGAGCTGATGCTAGCCCCTCAGGATATCTAGTTAATAACGCACCGGATGCATCAGCTAAGTATTCTCTTTTCCTGGAAACCGCTAATTGAATTAAGGTTGCGGCAATAGGAGAAAGTATTGCCAGTATGAGTGCGATAACTAAAAATATTGCGTTACCGCGGTTATCATCTGAGTCTTTAAAGAATGTTGCGCGGATAAATAGATCTGATAAAACTACGACAAATCCAACCAAAACAGCAACAACTCCGGCTAATCTTATATCAAAGTTTTTTACATGTGAAAGCTCATGGGCTATTACTCCTTCCAATTCAGCGTCATTCATCATCTCCAAAAGACCTGTAGTAGCTGCTACGACTGCATGCTTTGGATCCCTTCCTGTTGCAAAAGCGTTAGGAGAAGCGTCATCTATGATATATATCTTAGGAGTAGGAAGGCCTGCTCCAATCGCTAAGTTCTCAACGATTCTAAAGTATTTGGGAAACTCTGCTTTCGTAGCCTTGCGGGCTCCTGAGGTTGAAAGTACAAGTTTGTCTGAATAGTAAAAGCTTCCTATGCTCATCATGCCAGCGAGAATGAGTGCGAGTCCAGCCAAGCCAACACTTGAAAGTCCCAAGGCTTTACTCATGGCATAAACAAGAGTTGTTATGAACACAACAAAAAGAAACATGATTATCCATGTCTTCCACTTGTTGGAAGAAATTGCGGAATAGAGTTTCATAGAATTAGAAGCTTACTTTTATTTCTTTTTTCTCCGCTTCTGTCGCTGCAAAGAATTCTGCAGGATGGAAGTTAAGTAATTTGGCAAAAATTACATTTGGGAAAATCTGAAGTTTGGTGTTGTAATCCAAAACGTTTGAATTATAAAATTGTCTAGAGTAAGCAATTTTGTTTTCTGTATCCTCAAGTTCTTGCTGTAATTCTTTAAAGTTTTCTGAAGCTTTGAGATCAGGATATGCTTCTGCGACTGCAAAAATAGATTTCAACGCATCGGTCAACATATTGTTAACTTCTGCCTTTTTTTCTGGTGTTTTTGCGTGCATTAGGTCAGTTCTAAGCTCTGTTACTTTTTCAAAGACTCCTTTTTCATGTTTGGCATAACCTTTTACGGTTTCAACCAAGTTAGGAATAAGGTCGGTTCTTCTTTTTAATTGGACGTCGATTTGAGAAAAAGCTTCCTTAACTCTAAGTCTCGCGCCTATGAGCGAATTGTAAAGATATAAAACAAAAAGGACGATTACGCCTATTACTATTGCTATTATTATTGTTGTATTCATTTAATTCACCTCCTTAAGATTTAAAAAATTCTTGTACTTTATTATAGCTCATTGTATTTATTATGTCATCTTTTGTTGCCCATCCCCGGCGTGCTTGAGCGACGCCATAAGGCATTAACTCCATTTGATCTGCTGCGTGAGAATCTGTATCAATAGTCATTTTTACTCCTGCATCAACAGCGCGTTTTATTAGTTCGTCATAAAGATCAAGCCTGTTAGGATAAGCATTTATTTCAAGTGCTTTATTTTTCTTTTTACAGAATTCAAAAAGTTCATCAAAGTCTAAATCATACCCGTAGCGTTCATTTAATAATCTTCCTGTGGGGTGGGCGAGTATTTTTGCTTTTGGATTAGAGAGACCTTTTATTACTCTTTTTGTCATTTCTTCTTTAGGCATCTTAAAAACAGAGTGAATAGAGACAATGGTTGCATCTAAAAGTTCGAGAGCTTCTTCCGGCAAGGCAAGCTCACCTGAGGGAAGTATGTCAGTTTCCATAAGCTTAAATGCTTTTACTCCGTGCAGTTCATTTTGCATTTCTATTTCTTCGTTTCTTTTTCTTACAAGATCTATGATTTGCTGTTTTGTATGCTTGCTCTGGCTTGGATTATGTTCTGAAAAACCCAGGTATTCATACCCTAGCTCTTTACCTTTCTGAAGCATTTCGGAGATGGTGTTTCTTCCAAGATCATGGCTTGGTTCTAAAGGAAAGCCTGAATGAATATGAAAGTCGCCTTTAATATCTTTTAGCTCCACTGTCTTAGGAAGCTGATGTTTAATTGCCATTTCTATTTCTCCGGTATCTTCTCTCATTTCAGGAGGAATCCAGGACATTCCGATTGCGTTATAAAATTCTTCCTCAGTTTTAAATTCCTGCATTTTTTCGGTTTTTAGATTTTTAATCCCTTTTTCCGATAAAGAAAGCCCCTTTTTAATTGCGTATTCCCGTAGATGAACATTGTGATCTTTACTTCCTGTAAAATGCTGAAGTAAAGATCCCCATTGATTTGGAGATAAGACCATTAGGTCTACTTGATTTCCGCCTGATGTTAATAGGGAAGATGTAGTGGGTCCTTTTTCAATTATACGGTCTGTTCTTGGATACTTAATAAAATATTCAATAACTTTTTCAGGATTTGGTGAAGTAACTGCAATATCAATATCTCCCACCAGTGGCTTCATGCGCCTTAAGCTTCCTAAAACCTGTGCTTCTTTGACAAATTCTGATTGTTTTAAATATGTAATTATTTGTTCAGCTACATCATTTGCATATGGAAGAAGCATTTTTGTAGTTTTGCCTTTTCCTTCCCTAAATTCGTTAATTGCCCGTATGATGTCAGCTTCTGATTTTTCTCCGAATCCTTCAAGCGATGCAATTTCTCCTTTCTTTGCTATTTTTTCTAATTCGTCAATTGCAGTCTTAGGGTTATTAAGCTTGAAATGGGTAGCTAGTTTAAATGCTTTTTTAGGGCCAAAAGAGGGAATCTGCATAAAAATAAAAACTGTGGGGGGAATTCCTTCCATGACTTGCTCAAAATGTTTTACTTTGCCGGTTTTAAATAATTCCTCAAGTCTTCCTTGGATTGTAGCGCCAATGCCAGGAATAACGTCTAGTTTATTTTCTTTATATAAATCTTTAATTTGAGTAGTAAGACCTTCTACGGCGTCGGCTGCATTTTGGTAGGCGAGCATCTGAAAACGAAACTTCGCTTCGTTCTTTATAGAGTAGGAAGCGGCGACTTGTCTAAAAAGCTGTGCAATCTCCTTATTAGTCACTAGGCGATAATACCACTTACGCATTATTTCGACAACCATTGCGTAGCCACGCACATTTTGTTAAAATAGAAACCTAGCCATTAGGGGTGGTAGCTCAGTTTGGTTAGAGCGCTTCCCT
>CAZSXQ010000024.1:0-9434 GCA_964611415.1 uncultured Gammaproteobacteria bacterium | reverse complement strand
GAGATGTGAGATTTGTGTCGTTTTCTGGATATACAGTACCGGCAGTTCCACCGACTTTCACGGTGATTTCCAACGCAAATCTTTAAATTTTCTTTTTTATTCGAATATATTCGAACTAATCATTCGGATACATTCGCATCTAACACTCAGAATGGCCGCAGGCATAACATTTCCTGCAGCCCTCTTCGTATGCTAGTGAATTTGCTCCGCATGAGGGACAGATATCAAATAAATGGGTCTCTGCTTTTTGAACTGTTATTCCTTCTTGCAAAGGAAGCTGCTGTAAAACAGTAATTTCATCTTGTCCTGAGTCAGCCGAAGGATCTTTTTCTTCCGTTGGTAAATCTCCAGGAACATTTATAATATCTGCTGTTTTACTTCCCGGAACTAATTTATCCTCTACTACTCCGTTTACCTTAAATGCATATTGCTTGGCTAAAACCTTAGCAACTGCATCCGGAAGTGATCGGACCCGATTTTCGCCGAATCCGACACTTCGCGCGCCCCCAATTCCCGAGAGCTGGGATATCACTTGTCTTATCCTCTCGCGCGGCGGCAGGTTGCCTGCGAGACCAAGATTAAGAGATATCATTCTTCCCAGAGCCTCTGCCATTGCGGCAATGTCTGATCCGGATTTTCCGATTGTTATAAATATTTCAAAAGGCTCCCTATTCTGATCATGATTAAGAGTAATAAATGTATCTCCTACAGGCGTTTGAGTTCTATACGTAACGCCTTCCATCATCATAGGACGGGGAGCTCTGACATGATGTGACTCTATAGGCGTTTCTGGTTTTACTTCTTTTTTCTCCTCGATCCTAGACAAAACTCCCTCGCGGGAACCATCCCTCATATAAGTTACACCTTTTAGGCCATTATCATAAGCCAGCATATAAAGATTTTTTACGTCGTCCACCGTATGAGCATTTGGAGCATTAACGGTTTTTGAGATTGAAGAATCAATATAATCTTGAGCTATGGCTTGAACTATCACATGTTCTTCGGGAGTTAGATCATTTGCCGAAACAAAATAGCTTGGTTTTTGCTCATTTGGATGCTGTTTCTTCCATTCCTCAAACAAAGGATGATACATTTTGTGTTCTCCCAATCTATCGCGTCTTATAAATTCAAACTCGTAGACTGGCTCTACTCCAGAAGACACCCCTGAGATAAGAGACGTTGTCCCTGTTGGGGCAATTGTGAGAAGTACTGCATTTCTTATTCCGTGTTTTGCAATTTTTTCTCTTATTTCTTTTGGAAGTTTTTGGATGTGATAGCCTTTTAGATATTTCTCTTTATTAAATTTAGGAAATGCTCCTTTTTCTTTTGCGATATCGGCTGATGCGTCGTATGCATTGTTTCTTAAAGTTTCAAAGATTTTTTTAAGAGTCTCTTCTGACTCAGGTGCTCCGTATTTAAGCTTCATTTTAATAAGAGCATCCGCTAAGCCTAGGATTCCAAGACCGGTTCTTCTTATATCTTTAGCAACTTTCTCGTTCTCAGCATAAAAATAATATGTGTCATCGATTACGTTATCCAAAAATCTCATTGCGACCCTAACGTCTTTACCGAAATTCTCATAATCAAACTCGCCTTTACCATCCACATATGCAGATAGATTAATAGCCCCAAGATTACAAACTGCCCAAGCACCTAAGGGCTGTTCTCCGCAGGGATTTGTAGCGATTAAGGTCTCAAAGTATGCTGTGTTTGATCTTTTATTGCTTCTATCTAGGAAATGTAGGCCCGGCTCAGCAGAAGTCCAAGCAGCTGTACAGATAAGATCCCAGAGATATTTTGCTTTCACTGTTTTTTTAACAATAACTTTTCCGCCTGATTTTTCCCAGCTTTTTATATCTCCGTCCCATTTCTTATCATAATTTGGATCATCCAGATCGGGATAAATCAAATTCCAATCAGCGTCAGCTTTTACTGCTTCCATAAAATCATCGGAAATACAGACCGAAAGATTTGCACCATTTATTCTTGTGAGGTCTTGCTTAACCGTAATAAATTCTTCAATGTCAGGATGCCAATCGTGAAGCATAAGCATTAGAGCTCCCCGGCGGCTTCCTCCCTGCTGAACTATATCTTTTGTTGCCAAAGAATAAAGCTCGGCCCAGTTCATAGGACCTGATGAAAATCCATTTACTTTCTTAACCCTAGAGCCTTTGGGACGCAAGCTTGAAAGATTAATTCCTACTCCTCCACCCCGCGCCATGATTTCAATCATGACTTTTAAGTTATCTAAAATTCCGTCTCTGGAATCCTTGGGGCTGGGAATAACAAAGCAGTTGAAATATGTAACGTCGAATCCTGTTCCGGCTCCTGCTAAAATTCTTCCCCCGGGAAGGAATTTAAATCCGTCCATAGAATCATAGAATTTTTTCTCCCATGCTTTTCTCTGAGCCGGTTTTTCCTGCCTAGCAATTCCCTTAGCAACTCTCCTCCACATTTCATCCGGAGTTGTCTCCATAGGATTCCCTTCTTTATCTTTTAAAGAATAGCGGTCTAAAAATACTTTTTGTCTTACACCATCAAGTTTCATAATCTTTCCTTCTTGTCATTCTGAAGACAAAGTCTGAAGAATCTTTCTTGGGATCCTTCGCTTCGCTCAGGATGACATTCTCAATTTAATTTATTAGTTTTTTGACTTCCTTTTCAAAGTCTTCGATATCTACGAACCTCTTAAAAACACTCGAAAATCTTATATATGCAACCTTGTCTAACTTCTTAAGTCTTGCTGAAACCATTTGTCCTATCTTTTTACTTTCTACCTCAACTCCCGCTTCTCCCCTGAGCTCTCTTTCTACCTCAGTTACAATTCTTTCTATGTCATCTACTGAGACTGTAGTTTTCTCGCAGGATCTGAATATTCCATTTTTTAGTTTGTCCCGGTTAAATTGCTCTCGTTTTCCGTCTTTTTTTATAACAACCAAGTTAATATTTTCGACTCTCTCATAGGTAGTAAACCTCTTTTCGCACTTTATGCAAGCTCTACGCCTACGTATTGTTTCTAAATCTTCAGAATCTCTGGTCTCAACTACTTCTGTTTCTTTTGATCCACAATAGGGACATTTCATAGGTTTTTTCCTTCAGCAAACTCTCAAAGTTCAAGCACTAAATCTAGTGCCAAGATCGATGATATGACGCTATAGGAGGGGTGTCAACTATCAATAATTATATCAAATTATATCAGCGTTTAAAACTAGCCTTCTTTTCCACACATTGCGGAAATTGAGGAAAAAAATGGGTAAAAAAATAGGAAGAGTATTTCTAATGCTGAGTAAAATATTTATACAAAGGAGTGATCTAATTATGCTATTCAGATTTAAATTGGTCTACACGTTTTTCCAATTCTTCTGCTCTTTTCAAGTCTCCTTTAAGTTTTTGGACAGTTTCCCCTCTTGCCTTTTTAATTAGTTTTTCAATTTCTTGTTTTTGCTTTACTGTTGCCGACTTTATTCTAGTTGTTATTTCATTGGCATCTGCCTCTTCCTCTCTTGCTTTAATTGCTTTTTCCAAAGACTTTTCAAGATAATTTTGTCCTTTTGAAAGAGTAGTCTCTGCCAACACGTGATCCCCTTTCCTAAATAGCATGAGTGAGGCCGCAAGTCTTTTATCAGCCTGTAGAAGATAAAAGTCTGACTTCTTAACAGAATCCGAGATAAGAATCTCGGTGATTTTGTCTCTTAGTACCTTAAGGTTATATAAAAAAGTCCCGGGCAAGACCCCCGGATATGGGAGTTCGTACTGGAAAGGTTCATCTGTAGGAGTTGTTATTGGGGTAAGAGAAGGCATTGGGATTTGTGTTTGAGCATATGCTTGAGGAGTTACCAAGATTAAGAAAAATATGAGTACGAGAAGTAATCTTTTCATTTTAGCTTTCTCCCCACAAGATACCTGAAAATATCGCCCTTAGCAATTATCCCTACTATATTTTTCTTATCATCTACCACCGGCAATCTTCCTATCTTATGCATGAACATAAGAGATTGCGCTTCAAGCAAAGGGGAGTCTGTGTGGATTGTTACTGGATACTTACTCATTATTTTATCTGCGGTCATATCAAAAATACGGGTTATATTTTTCTCCATCTTCTCAAAATTAGATTCATTAACTGGATCCTCCATATACTCTGTTATGCTTGGGAAGAATTGATGCAAGATATCTCTCTCCGTTATGAAACCAATAACTTTTTTTCCTTTGAGGACGGGTACTCCATTTATGTGGTGGACAAATATTAACTTTGAAACCTCCTTGACTTTTGTTTTAGGAGTGACAAAGTCTACCTTTTTGGACATTGCGTTTAATACTTTCATATACCTGCACTAAGCCTATCTCGCAAATTTATCACACTGTATCACTATGAAAATTAAATATCAAGAGTCTTTCAGACAACTTCTGACTACTAATTTATGACTTCTAACCGAATTTGGTCTTACAATTAGAGCGGGGCGTCTTAGCTGTTAGTAGTTATTGTTGTATCGCTTCTAAAACTAGGCGGAGACTTTCTTCAGGATTATGAGAATAAGTATTTACCACCAAATCATAGTAATCCGGGCTCCAGTAAACCCAATTTTGATCGTCGTTTGCATATATTCTTCTCCATTTTTCAATATCATTCTTTTCTCTTTCAATCACTTCTTGCTTGGCCTTTTCAATCGAAGACTCTTCGCGATTTATAAACCTATCAATTCTAATATCTATATGGTCATGTCCAGCATTATCCTCACAGATTACCAAAACCTTAAAAATTCCATCTATTCCCTGCGCATTAAATCCTGCAAGTTTTGTCTCAAGCACTAAATTTTTATCTTCTCTTAGAATTTTCTTAAGCTCTTCATCAAAGATTTGATCTTCATCATCCGGACGCTTATGGGTATCTTTGGAGTCTAAATTCAAACGCGTTCGCACTTTCTCCCAAAAAATATCTCCGCCTTCTATGTGCTTCCATGAAAGTTTTTCAGCGATATGTTTTGCAAGGGTGGTAGAACCTGAAGCTATACGCCCTGAAACAGTAATAATTCTAATTCCCGGGATTTCTACTGGTATCATCTAAGAAGTATAAATCCGAGCGGCAATTTGATCAAGTATTAATTTTGAAGCACAATCAAGCCGGGGAGCTCTTCGCCTGCTAAGAATTTAAGCATGGCACCGCCTCCCACTGAAGCAAAATCGAATTTGTCCAAGAGCTTATGTTTACCTAAAAATGAAATAGTATCTCCTCCTCCGACTATTTTATATGCATAGCTTTCTGCTATTATTCTTGCCAATTCCAAACTAGACTCCTCATGCCCTTCTTCAATGAGTCCCATGGGTCCGTTCCAAACCACCATTCCGCTCCTTCTTATTACTTCCTTAAATTTCTCCAAGCTTTGAGGAGTTATATCTGTTTTCTCTGCGTTTGAATCAGCCACGAAAATTTGGGCGCTGTGTTCATTCCCTAAAGCATGATACTCACTTGCAATCGCTCCTCCGATCAAAATATGGTCCGCAAATCCATCCATTTTTGTAACTAGAGGCAGCTTTGTTTCTATTTTTGCTCCCCCTATTACAATAGTTAAAGGTCTTTTGGGATTATCAAGAATATTTGAAAGTATTTTTACCTCTTTTTGCAAATGAAAACCCGCATAATGCGGAAGGATCTGGGGCAAACCATACATAGATGAATGTTTTCTGTGTGAACAGCCAAAAGCTTCATTTACATAAACATCAGCTAAATCCGCAAGACTCATTGCAAACTCCGGGTCTTTCCCAATTTCTCCCAGGCTGAATCTTAAATTTTCTAAAATTATAAAGTCTTCGACTATCTCCCAACCCTTAAACCCTCCAACTTCAGTAGGTTTAATTTCAGATCCAAACTGATATGCAAACCATTTTGCAACTGGCTCTAAGCTAAGCTCTAAATCTTCCCCTACAGGACGTCCTAAATGACCAGCAGCAACAACTGTTGCATTATTCTCAATTAAATATTCTATTGTTGAAATTGAAGGAAGAAGCCTAGTATCATCGGTTACTTTCCCATCCCCTAGGGGGATATCAAAATCACATCTTACAAATACTCTTTTCCCATCTACTTCTGCTGATTCTATGCTTGGAAGATTAAGATTAGTCATAAATTATCAATTTCTAACATACGGATCTATATTAGCAGTTAGATGTTATTGATCGACGTTAGTCTGTGAACTCCTGACAGAACATCTCTCCGTATATTCCTCCGTCCATCACTCCTATTCCTGCTTTCCCAAAATTCTTTGAAAGAATATTTGCTTTGTGTCCCGGACTGTTCATAAGTCCCTTCATCGCAAGCTTAGCATGAGGCGCCAGAGCCAGATTCTCTCCTGCATACTTAAAGATAATATTGTATTCATTCATTCTGTCAAAAGGCGACTTTCCTTCAGGAGTATAGTGAGAAAAATATCCCCTTTTAAACATATCGCTGCAGTGCTCTCTAGCAACATTTCTAAGACTTGAGTCCTCCTTAACTTCCGCCAGCCCCGCATCCGCTCTTTCTTTGTTGAGTAACTGAAGCATTTCAAGCTCTGCTTCTTCATCTGCTTTTATATTTGAGGTCTGAAAATTAAGCTTTAGAAGCTCGTCACTTTTTGGCTCAACCGTTAAAAAGGTGAGGGCGTCGTTAACAGCTCCTCCGAAAACAGCATTTATATCCTTATCAAATCCTTGAATGCTTGAAACCAAAGGCTCTCCGAGACGGGAGGAAGAAACGGCATTTTTAAGAAAAGGGGAGAGAGGAAGAGCCACTATCATAGTTAGAACAAACGCCAAAAGAACAATAGCAGATAGTACTCCGGGGACTATACCTGATATTTTTTCAATTGCTTTAGGATAGTCTAAATCATCTGTTTTCTCAACAACTGCAGGAAGTATCACAAATCTAAAAATAAGAGTAAGCATTACTTCGCAGATAAATGCGCCTACAAAAAAACCAAGAGCATTGCTAAAACCTTTAGGAATATTAAACGAATTCACTATGAGAGAACCAAAAACATCATAAAAAGATAAACCAAAAAGAAACGATAAAATAAAACTGATAAAATCAGCAGTTCCTCGGATAAACCCAATCGCATACCCCTCTATAACATAAACTAAGATAACTAAGACTATGGCAATATCTACAAAATTTAAGTTTGCGAAGGGAATTAATAAAAACTGAATAAATTCTTGAAACTGTCCAAAAGGAATCACAAAACTATTATATTAAATCCAGCACCTTTTTTCTGCGGTGAATTACACCCACAAAAAAAGACACAACATAAATTCACACAGCAAGCTGTGTGGTTAAAAAGGTGCTGGATAAATTGTTGGAAGTTTGTCTTGTCGGATGGTATGATTAAATTCTAATGTATAAGCTTACGAAGGTATATGCTAAAACTCAGAAAAAAAGGTATTTTAGCCTTATTATTATCCTTTTATTAGTGTCCTTAGGGATACCTTCTTATTTCTTTATTCTGAAAGATCTTCCCTCTCCTACAAGACTTAGTAATCCTACGAATAATCCGCAATCAAGCCAGATTTATGACAGATTTGGAAAACCTCTTTATACAATCTATGCCAGTAAAAATAGGACTCCAATTCCGCTTAACGAAATCCCAAAAAACGTTCAGAACGCAACAATTGCCATAGAGGATAAAGACTTTTACAAACATGGTGCAATAGACGTCAGAGGAATCACGAGGGCATTTATTGCTAACTTATCGGGGAAACCCATCCAAGGAGGCTCAACTCTTACTCAACAACTCATAAAAAGCAGTCTGCTTTCTCCCGAAAGAACAGTTCAGCGGAAAATTAAGGAGATAGTTTTAGCGTTTATTACGGAGGTTCTTTATTCAAAAACTCAAATTCTAGATATGTACCTGAATCAAATCCCTTATGGAGGTACAGCGTATGGGATTGAGGCTGCCTCCCAAACTTTCTTTGGTAAACATGCAAAAGAACTTACTCTTTCCGAAGGCGCACTACTAGCTGGTCTTCCGCAGAGCCCTACGCTTTATTCTCCTTTTGGATCCCATCCCGAACTTGCTAAAGAAAGGCAAGAGTTAGTACTCCAAAGGATGAGAGAACAGGGTTACATTAACTCAGAGCAAGAAAAAAAAGCAGTCAAGGAAAAATTGGTTTACAAAAATATTTCCAATAACATTAAAGCTCCTCACTTCGTTCTTTATATCAAAGATCTTCTGATAGAAAAATATGGCGAGGAATTTGTAGAAAATGGCGGGCTTAATGTCACGACAAGTTTAGATTTAGAACTCCAAGAATTTGCAGAATTGGCTGTTGCGTCCGAAGTAGCAAAACTTAGGTTTGCCAGAGTATCAAACGGTGCGTCTATGGTTACGGATCCAAGTAATGGAGATATTCTTGCTATGGTAGGAAGCAAAGACTATTTTGACACTTCAATTGATGGGAATGTTAACATAACGCTTGCCTTGCGTCAGCCTGGGTCTTCAATTAAACCAATTAATTATGCCGTAGGAATACTAAACGGCTATGGAGCAGCAACAGTTTTTGTAGACAAAGAGATTTGCTTTCCTAATCAAGGAGGAAAAAATTATTGTCCAAGAAATTACGATGGGAAATTTCATGGCTTAGTTACAATGCGTCAGTCTCTTGCAAGCTCTCTAAATATTCCCGCGGTAAAAATGCTAAAGGTCAACACAATTCCTACCATGGTCGCGACAGCATCAGCAATGGGAATCTCCACCTTCGAAGACCCAGACAGATACGGCCTCTCATTAACTTTGGGAGGAGGAGAAGTAAAAATGGTTGATATGGCTACAGCTTTTGGGGTCTTTGCAAACAAAGGCTACAGAGTGGACCTAGACCCATTTCTAGAAATTAAAGATGCAAATGGTAAAACAATCGAAAAAAAAGAAAATAAATCTCCGATTTTCGGTAAAAAAGTTCTCCCTGAAGAAGTGACCTTCATAATTTCAGATATTCTAGCGGACAATCAAGCCAGATCCCTAGCATTCGGAACCAGCTCTGAACTTGTAATTCCAGATCAAACAGTTTCTGTAAAAACAGGTACTACAAACGACTACAGAGACAATTGGACTATCGGATACACTCCGAAATATCTTACTGTCTCCTGGGTAGGAAATAATGACAACACTCCTATGGGGGGCGTGGTTTCGGGTGTAACAGGAGCTGCTCCTATCTGGCACGAAATCATGGCACACATCTTAAAGGACAAGAAAACATCTCCCTGGATTAAACCTCCAAACGCAGTTAGAGTAAGTGTTTGTAAAAACTCAGGATATCTTCCTGCTCCCGGAGTATCATGTGAAACAAGATCCGATTACTTCATAAGGTATAAGATTCCACGAAAAACCGATCCCGGGAAAAAAGCGACTCTTGTTGACAAAAACACGCAGGATATTCCCACTGACCCAAAACAAACGGAAAATCTTGAA
>CAZSXQ010000023.1:0-9618 GCA_964611415.1 uncultured Gammaproteobacteria bacterium | reverse complement strand
TGGAGACTTGTTACAAAATATTTCCTCGCACAATAGTAAAAAGTATTACCCTTCGATCAAAAAGCTTCGAATTTGAGGCAGAAATAACTGCGAAATTATTAAAGTCCGGATATAAAATACTTGAACTTCCGATAACGACCAAACCGAGAGGTTACGAAGAAGGTAAAAAGCTTAGAACATTCCACGATGGATCCATAGCTCTTTGGACACTGCTTAGATATAGATTTACCGATTAGTCTAGATGATTTTCCGGAAATTTTCTTTCAAGAATTATTTTACCGTATCATTAATTTGCCTCCTTTTGCTGTCGCTTTTTCTTCGTTTTTATAATTATCAAAATAGATGGGGTCTTGCATTGGACCAGGCTCATGATGGCTTAATAGCGAGATATGCACTCGGTGCTTTAAAAATTCCTCTCGTTGGACCCTTTTCATCTGCGGGACCAATGCAAACGGGCGGGGAGTGGTATTGGTTTATAATGCTTGGTACAGTCTTTAATAAAAGTGAGGTGATGTCTCCCTGGATTTTTCTGACTCTTACATATGTGCTTTTCGTTTTGTTAATAACTCTTTTAGGAAAAGAATTAATTAGCAAAAATTTTGGAATTCTTTTAGGAATTTTAAGTCTTGTATCAACTGCGCAAATAGCGCAATCTGCAAATCTCACTAATCAATCACCTCTAGCATTGTTTTCGCTTTTTGCAATTTGGTCAATGGTCAAGTACGTAAAAACAAAGAAGCTAATATACTTATTCTTTTTAGGATTTAATGTTTCTCTTGCAGCCATGTTTCATTTTCAGGGAGCCGCCCTTATGGTGTTAGTATTGACGACTATTATATTATCCAGGGTTAATCTAAAGGGATTTATTATTATCCTCTGTGGCCTATTTGTTCCTGTGATTCCTCTTCTTTTATTCGATTTAAAAAATGATTTTGTAAACATAAGAAACATAATACAGTATGAACTTCACGATCAATATAAAATCTCCCTGGATGTTTTAGGTAGAAGATGGAAAACATATGCTGGAATTTTTTGGCCAAATGCTTGGTCACATGTAATAGGAGGCTATTCTTTTAACGGATATGTTTTATTAGCCGGATTAGGAATTGTTACTTTGTACAGTTTTTTAAAGAAAAACTTATCTAAGGAATGGCAAATAATAATTTTAAGTTTTTTGGGAATGGTAGTGGTCCTAAGATATATAAGAACTCCTCTTTACGATAGCTATATTGTCTTCCTGCATCCTTTTATTTTTCTTTTAACAGGTTGGTTTATTTACACTATTCTTAAGAAGAATAGATTTATAGGTTTAGTGATTTTTACAATTATTGTGGTTTTTAGTCTTATCAAGGATAGTAAAGAATTAAACTACAACAAAGCCAACGAGTCTGCATTAGAAGTATCATCTGAAGTAAAATTACTTAGTGAAAAGTTTCCAAACCAGAAGTTCTCAATTTATTCTTATAAGTATCAATCGGCAGGAAAAAATTTTATTCTGGCTCTTTTTCTTGATGCGAAAGATTTAATAGATGATAATGGGATAAGGATAGGAATAGTAGAATCTACGGAATCCGGAGTTCTTAAATTTCCAGTACTTCAAGGAGATGTTTCAGGACTAAGGCTTTTAGATTTGAGTAGCTCTACCTCAGATGAGCTCAAGAATTCTAACTGGGCGAACGTTAATCCAAAGCAAATATATTACGCAACAGAAGAGTGGTACACTAAATAAAGTTGATTATGGGTAAAATTAAATTAGATACAATTCTGGCGTTCGTTTTAATAGTCCCCTTTGTAATGACGGTAAGAATTTCCCCCAGGGAAACTCCTTATTGGCTGTTTACCTTAATTTTTCTAGGACTTTTATCTTATCTTATTCTGGATGTCTTAGAAATAAAAGAAAAACTCTTTGAAAAACTTAAAAATATAACACTCTGGATGCTGGTGATAACTGTGATAGTCTCCAGCTTTGGTTCAGCCATCATTGTGAGGCATGAGTCAAGCCCGACATATAATGTTCACGATATAATTGTTCAGCAGGAGGCAGCTATGAGATTCCTCATAGATGGTAAAAATCCGTATTCGGAGAAATACTTTAATACTCCCCTTGCCGTTTGGAATTATTCTGATACCGAAGAAAACCCGGCACTTTATCATTTCGTGATGCAACCCCTTTATTTAATCTTTTCAATGCCCTTTTATCCAATAATGGGTAGAACAATTGGATATTTTGACGGGAGAGTTCCTTTACTTTTCTTATTTTTTGCTTCCCTGGTATTTGCCTTTAAAGTGGTTAAAGATGGAGAGAAAAGAAGAGCGTTCGTTCTTCTCCTTGCGTTTAATCCATTAATGATTCTTTATACGCTTGAAGGAAGATCTGACTTTTTTATGTACGGTTTTCTTATGGGAGGGTTTTACCTCCTTCATAAAAACAAGCTCATTTTATCTGCAGTTCTTTTGGCCTCTGCTTTTGCAGTAAAACAATCCGTGTGGCCGCTTTTTCCACTTTATTTTGCCTATCTATGGTTTAAGAATAAAGACCTGCCTGCCGGCAGGCAAGGCAAGAAAACTTTAGTTAGGACATTATTTGTTTTTCTTATTACTTTCGGAATATTAGTTTTACCTTTTTTCTTATGGAATCCAAAAGCATTTCTTGATAGTACAGTTTTTTATTTATCAGGCAACACTCCTCATAGCTATCCTATTTCAGGTTATGGATTCGGAATGCTTCTCAAAGAGTTCGGCATTATAAAAGATGTGCATGACAAATTTCCATTTATTATCCCTCAGCTAATTGTAAGCGTTCCTCTTTTGTTTTTCCTAGTAAGGATGCTTAAGAAAAACAATTCTACAAAAAATTTAATATTGGTTTACGCGATATTTCTTTCAGTTTATTGGTATTTATCAAGGTACTTCAACAATAGTCACATAGTTTATATTGCTATTCTTTTCACTACAGTTTACTTCTGGCCGAAAAACGATGATTGAAAAGATTGTAAAACTTCTCAGTAAGAATATCTTTCTGGTTTTGATAGTAGTTATTTCTTTCTTGTATTTGATTCCTATTCTTCAGCCGGGATTTTTTATTGGACATGATAATACTCCCCAGGTAGCAAGGATTGCCGCGCGGATCCAGGCTATACAAGATGGTCAATTTCCTCCAAGGTGGGCCGGGGAACTAAATTATGGATACGGTATACCAGGATTTATATTTTTTTATTCACTCAGCGGTTATTTAGGGTCATTTCTTTATTTTTTAGGATTTTCTCTAGAGAATTCCTACGAATTATTGATGGTTCTAACATTTACTTTATCTCCATTTTTTTTCTATTTATGGACGAATCAATTTTTAAAAAATAAATACGCTTTCGTATCCTCTTTATTTTATGGCTTAGCTCCCTATAGTTTCCTAGACACTTTCGTCAGGGCGCATTTAGGTGAGTCATTAGCATTAGCCCTAATTCCAATGACTCTTTATTTCATTGAGAAAAATTTAAAGAAACCAAGCATCAATTTTGTTATTTTTGGAGGTATAACGCAGGCTTTATTAATTCTCTCTCATAGTATTTTGAGCTTTATGTTTACTTTCATATTCTTCGGATATATTTTAGTCAAATCCTATCATAATGTAAAAACATTTATTACAAGTATTGGAATTTTAACGACCGGACTTTTATTAACTATATATTTTTGGTTACCTGCTTTATATGAGGGTAAATATATTAATAGTAAGGTCTTTTTAAGTGATTGGTATAAAGATCATTTTATAAGCTTCTCAAATATTATTTATTCTAAATGGGGATTCGGCAGTAACATAAATGACCCTGGAGGATTGTCAGCCCAAATTGGGCCGATACACGCGGTTTTAGTTTTAGTAAGTTTTTATTTCATATTTAAAAAAAGTAAAGATAGATTAATTATGTTTTTTTGGATAATCATATTTGTGATTGCTGTGTTTATGTCAACGTCATCCTCGGGTTTTATTTGGAGTAAATTGCATATTCTACAGCAGTTTCAATTTCCCTGGAGATTTACCGCGCTTTCTTCATTCTCAGCTGCTGTTTTGACGGGATATGCTTTGCAAAAACTTAACAGCAAAAAAGTTCTAACACTATCATTAATTGGACTTTTGATTTTGGGTATTCCTATGTCAAAAATTTGGAAGAATGAGACTAGGGGAGATAAGTATTATTTCAAATACCCTGGAACAACTGCTTATCACAATGAAGCAACTACTATTTGGGTAGCAGGAGATGCATATGAGTATCCCAAGAGAAAAGTAGAGATTATTTCAGGAAAGGGAAATGTTGAAAAATATACCCGAAAATCTAATCTGCATACATTTTACATAAATGCAGCAACCGATATATCTATACTTGATAATACTGTTTATTTTCCGGGGTGGAGAGCTGAAGTAGACGGAAAGAAAACAACTATTGAATTTCAGGATCAAAATCACAGAGGCCTTATTACTTTTAAAGTTCCTCAGGGAGAACATAAAGTAGAGGTAAAATTTGGAGAATCTCCCGTCAGATTAATTTCCGATATGATAAGCTTATTTGGAATATTAACCGTAGTATTTCTTTTAGTTTCAAAAAAATGGATAAAGCGTTATCTAAAAATTTAAAATACACTTTATTATTTGCAGCGATTATATTGCTTGGGTTATTCCTTAGATTCTTTCTTTTAGGAGAAGTTCCTGCGTCTATGCATAGGGATGAAGCATATCTAGGGTATAATGGATATTCAATTCTTAAAACCGGAAAAGACGTTAGCGGCAATTTTCTTCCAATTCACCTAGAGTCGTTCTTTTTCAGCCCAGCAGGCTACTCTTATTTATCAATCCCATCATTTTTGGTATTCGGATTAAATGAGTTTTCAATCCGATTTGCATCAGCGTTATTTGGTAGTTTGACAATTATCCTTGTTTTTCTAATAAGCCTATCTCTTTTTAAAGGAAATAAGAGTAAGTATATAATTGCTCTAGCGAGCGCTTTAATGCTTGCTATAATGCCTTGGCATGTTAATCTCTCTCGAGTTGGAGTCGAGAGCACTTCAGTTGTTTTTTTTATATCGTTAGGAGTTTATTTCTATCTTAGATACCTAGAGGGAAAGAGTAAGTTCTTATTTATTTTATCATTTATTTCTTTCGGGATAAATTTTTTTATATATCAAGCGCCGCGTGCATTCCTACCGCTCTTTTTACCTCTGATGGCATTCTCACTAATTGAAATTAAGAGTGTTATTAAAAACAAACTGCAGATAATTTTATATCTACTATTTATAGTGTTACCTGTCGTCTTAATTATCCTTTCTCCATCTCTTTCTTGGAGAATACAAACGCTTAGTATTTTCCATCATCCTGAAACAAAATTGGTTATTCAAGAGCAGCTTACCAACGACGGAGTGTTAGAGGTTCCCAGGTTAGTATCTAGGGCAATGCACAATAAGCTTACGGGTTATTCCCTGCTCTTTCTGGATAACTATTTCTCACACCTCTCATATGGCTTTCTTTTTTCAGATGAAGGATTTCCCGACAGATTTAGAATTCCCGGCACGGGACTTCTTTATGTATTTCAGCTCCCGCTTCTTTTAATTTCTTTTGTGCTTCTCTACAACAAGTACAGGAAAATCAGCTACTTTCTTTTTGGCTGGGTAGGCATTGCGATGTTAGGCTCAGCCCTTACCTATGACGATATCCCCAATCTCCAGAGAACCTTAATAGCAGTGCCTGCTTTTGCAATTCTTTCTGGTTATGGAATTTCAGTACTCATAGATAATTTTAAAAATAAAAAATATTTTTTGCCGCTTACCTTAGTACCTGCATTAATTATCGTCTTTAGTCTTTCCTATTTTTTAGTTCAATACTTCACTCAGGGGAGAGTTTATATGACATGGAATAGGCAGGATGGATATAAAGAATTAGTCAAAAAAACCGAGGAGCTCATGCCAAATTATGAGAGAGCAGTAATAACTGGAAGAGAAACAGGCTCAACTCTTCTCTTCTTGTTTTATTCTAAGGCGGACCCCCTTGAGTTTCAAAAAGCATCAAGACGAATAGATATGAGTAGGACTGATAGGATTAGCTACGGGAATTTTGAGTTTTCAGAAGAAGAATGTCCGTTAAGGTTTGACGAAAAAAAACAGGAATTAACAGGACAAAAAAATGTACTTTATGTAAACAGTGGTTTATGCGAGAAAAATATTCCGGGAACAAATTTACTCTACGTGATAAAGAGAGCAGGCGGATTTTCGGAAGCCTTCCATATTCTAAAGGTTAAATAGGATTTTCTCTATTGTTTTCATTATAATATTCTCTTGCCTCTTGGTATATTGGTTCAAATCCAGTAATTTCGATTGATTTAACTCTTAACATCCTTACGGTTTTTCTGGTAGGAACTTTTGTTGTGTAATATGCTATTAACTCCTGCTGAATTCGCCGATCAACCGGCACTATTTTTAACCGTTCTTCAAGACTTATCATGTTTTGTTCTGTTTTCTTGGGGTCAAAAAGCATCCTAGATATTCCTATATTTCCTCTCGTGAGTCCGTAGGGCACGTAGCTTGCAATAATCATTTCATTATAGCTGGGATCAGTTTTGTAAGGTGAATATTTATTTTCTGTTTCCTCGAGTTTAACTGAAAAGATTAGTCCATAATCGCCTTTTATATTTTTTAAGTTATTAATAGTTTCATAAAAAGCATAGTTATAGTAGACGGAGAGAGAGATGAGCGCTGCAAAAATACCACAGGCAGCATATTTTACTAACATTTTTTTGTATGAAAGAAAAAAGTAAAGTGCAACTCCTAGAAATAAGTATAAAAAAGGAGAAATTATTATAAAGTAATGAATGTGAGGTTCTAGTTTAAAAAAGGCATAGATGAAGGGAAGCAATATGACCGGAAAAACTATCAGGCCTAATCTTTTAAATGATTTGTAAAAAATAAAAATACCTAGGGGGATAAGCAAGTATTCAAAGTAGTAAAGCGGTTTCAGAAAGTATGCTAGGGGAAAATTGTTCGCAAAATATACAACGTCTTCTCCTAGGGTTGGGAAAAAATTTCCTTGATTTAGTAGTTGAAGAGGTCTTATAAAGAGGAGAAAGCTAGGATCAGCCGAAACTCTTTGCCCTGATGTTATAAGCATTTTGCAGTCAAAGCATCCTGATGTTAACTGATAATATACATAGTGAAGGGTGGGAATGAGTCCGGTTATTGTTCCGATTGTAAGATATTTATAATTAACCTTAACTTTATACAAAATCATAAAAACAGTTAGAGGAAAAGCAAAGAAAAAAACCGATTGGTGTATTTGTATAAGAAGAAGGGCAGAGAATGAATAAAGAGCCCAATACTTTTCGTCTTTATTAATAATTATCTTATGGATGCTGAGGAAAAAAGGTATAAAAAGAGGAAGTAGAAAATCTTGGGCCCATATTTTTCTGGAAAAAAGTATAGCCCACGGAGAAGTTGCAATAAAAAGTGAAGAAATAAGAGCAATGGTTTGGTTGTAGTACTTCCTAACTATAATAAAAAAAGCGACTATAGCTAAGGAGTTTAGTAATCCTATCAAAAAAGAAATAGCTTTAGGGTCAATAGAAATAATTGTAAAAGGGAGAAGGATGTAGTTGATTAAGGGGAAATTTGTGATTCCAATACTTGATACTGTTCCTCCCGGTACGAACTCGTGTCCAAAAATAGGTCTAGAAGCAAGGAAGAGATTGATTCCCTCATCAGCTTTGAATTCAATTAGATCTAAGTTTGTAGCCCTGAAGAGGAGAGAGAAAAAAAGCACTACGATTATCAGGTAATTTTTTTTAACTATCGAAAATAAGTTCATATTCGCCTATCTTTGTGTATAATATCATTAAAGTAGTAAAAGTGAATAGTCGACTGATTTTATTTATTATTATCCTTGCTGGGACGTTTCTGAGATTTTTTATGCTCTCCGTAAACCCTCCATCGCTCACTTGGGATGAAGCTGCTTGGGGATACAATGCATACTCTATATTACTTGACCAAACTGATGAGTTCGGAAAAAAGCTGCCTTTTGTCTACCTAGAATCTTTTGGTGATTACAAACCGCCCCTGTATGCCTATATTACGGCGCCATTTGTTAAGTTATTGGGACTAACCGAGATCGCTGTAAGGTTCCCCTCTGCATTATTTGGAGTTCTTACAATTCTACTGACATACTTTCTTACAAAAAAAATATTTTACAAAGCGGATGAAAAGAGAAGAGAAGGAATAGCTCTTCTTAGCGCAGGAATCCTTGCAATTTCTCCATGGCATATTCTTTTATCGCGCGCTGCTTTTGAAGCAAATGTAGCAACGTTTTTTATAGTTCTTGGAATCTATCTATTTTTGGTGTCCTTGGAGAGAAAATGGTTTTTGCCTTTTGCTGCGATTTCGCTTGTAGCTTCAATGTATACATTTAATACTGCAAGAATATTCGTGCCGTTACTAGGCGTTATTCTATTTCTTAAATTCCATAAAACACTTCTTTTAAAAATGAGAGCACAGACCTTAGTAGCATTAATTATTGCAGGCGCTATATTTCTTCCTCTTTTACTTTTTATGCAGACTCCTCAAGCCAAGCTCAGATTTTCTGAGGTGAACATCTTTACGGATGCAGGTGTTGTAGTTGAATCCAATAGGCAAATAGAAAATGACAATAATGCATTTTGGTCCAAAATCTTACACAACAGGAGAGTTGGATACTCTTTAAGCTATGTGAGGCACTATTTCGATAATCTAAGTCCTCAGTTTTTGTTTATTTCAGGAGACGGAAATCCTAAATTCTCTATTCAAAGCGTTGGGCAGATGTACATCTGGGAAATTCCATTCTTTATCATGGGAATTTTATTTTTATTCAAAAAAAAGGAAGGATATTACTGGATTATTCCAATCTGGATAATATTAGGTTTAATACCAGCCGGGACAGCAAGAGAAACTCCACATGCATTAAGGATTGAAACTATTATTCCTACATTTCAAATTCTTACCGCTTATGGATTGGTTAATATATTCATGGTTCTAAGAAAATCCAAGTCCCTCAGTAGAGGATTTTATCTCATGGGATTTTTCGTCGCAATTTTTGCGATATTTAATTTCTTATATTTTTTGCACAACTATTTCAAGCATTATCCTAAAGAATTTTCCGGTGAATGGCAATATGGATATAAAGAAGCTATTGCATATGCTAACGAAAGAGAAGGAGAATACGACAATATTGTTATGACTGAAGAGCTTGGAAGGCCTTATGTTTACGTACTTTTTTATTCAAAATATGATCCGGCTAAATTTAGAAAAGAGGTTGTAGTAGAAAGGGAAGCGCTGGGATTTGTTCATGTGAGAAGTTTTGGCAAATATATTTTCCGGGAAAATATTGCATCTGAAAGCGTAAGTGAAGGAAATAATTTATATATTGATATTCCTGAAAATATTCCGGGAAACGTTAAGAAAATGAAAGAATTTAAACTATTGAACGGAAATGTAGCATTGGTAGCATATGAAAAATAAATATAAGTATTTATTTCTTGGGGTAATAATTATTGCAGTTGTGTTGAGATTTTGGCAATTAGGAAATGTGCCCGCCTCTCCTGATTGGGATGAAGTCTC
>CAZSXQ010000022.1:0-9896 GCA_964611415.1 uncultured Gammaproteobacteria bacterium | reverse complement strand
CAAGCCTTTTTTAACTTTTCCCATATAAATTTTATATGGATAGTCGTCCCAAATATGAACGTTATTATCTACCAGATATTTAATATTGGTCTGCCCTGACATAAACCAATAGAGCTCATGAATTACACCTTTCCAGTAAACTTTTTTAGTGGTAAGAAGTGGAAAATCTTTTGTCAGATCAAAACGCATTTGGCGTGCAAAAAGTGATTTCAAACCAATATTTGTCCCGCGGTCTACAATTGGAATTCCATCTTTGAGGATTTCTGAAGCGAGGTCTAAATATTGATACTCTGGATGTCTCTTTTTCACTAGTGACAATTTACCATTTACTATTTACCAATTTCAACCCACAAAATAACAAATGCGCGGGGGGGCTGGTGAAATTTTCGCAGGATGAAAGGCGAAGTCCGGTTCCAAGAAAATTTTATTAGCGACCTCAGCGCTATACCTGACGCTCTCTTTTTGTGGTTGTTACTCTTCCGCCTTGCCACTGACCTCTATATTTAGCGCCCTCCCCTTTTATTTCGTGGAAAATTAGATGAGTAAAACGTGCTCCCATTTCTATTTCTACAGTTATCGGTCCTTCATTTTTAAGACCAAAAGTTAATTCTCCACTATAACCAGGCTGAATAGGACCTGTCCGGATGAATAAACCAGATCTAAAAGTTGTAGTTCTGGGAATTATTACTGCCGACAAATTTAGCGGCAAATTTATTTTTTCAATTGTTTTTACCAGATAAAAATCTCCGGGTTTAATTTTGATCGAGCTTGGTCTCTTGGGGTCCCAAACTTTAATGCTTTCAATGTCCGGAGTTTGGCGATGAGTTTCACCTAAAAACGCTTTGCCTGAAATTTTAAAAACTTCTCCAAGTCTTAAATCAAATCCTGTACCTTCAGGGTTGGTCAATTCTCTTTCAGATAAATTTTCAACCAACTTATCTTTCTTAACCAGCTCTAATAATATTTTTGGATTTAATATCATATTTCAAACCTTTAAATTCTGCTTTGCAGAATTTCTACTACTTTCCCGTGCACTTCTTCTATACTTCCGTTTGCATCAATTACAGTAATTTCATCTGGGAATTTTTTAATTAGCCATTCATAACCTTTTTTAACTTTTACATTTGTCTCGTGATTATCATAAATTTCCGTGTGCTTCACAGAATCTTTTAATCTTCTTAAAGATTCTTCCAAAGAAACATCCAGATAAACTGTAAGGTCGGGTACTAAAAACTGATGGTACATAGATAAAATACTTAAAGAGACCAATGAAACTTGCTCAAAGTCTTCAATATCTAAATCTTCTTTATCTATTGCTCCATATGCGACAGATGACCAGAAATATCTATCGCAAATTACAGTCTTTCCTTCTTTCAAAAGCTCTATTAATTCCTGCTGAAAAATTTCTCTGTCTGCGGAAAAAAGATATTGATATGCAACAGGCGGAATGTCAGTTCGTCCTCCTAAAACTTCGTTTCTTATAAAAGTCCCGATTTCTCCATCTGTAGGATTTTTTGCTAAAACTGCATCCGGAAATGCTTCAAGTAATTTAGCGACTTGTGTAGTTTTTCCGGAAGCTTCAATTCCTTCAAGTACCACAAATTTTCCAGGGAAGGAATTTCTTTTAAAATCCAGGTCAAATTCAACGTGATAGCTTTTTTTCATCCTAACGCTTTCTCCATGTATGATCTTACTTCATCAGCAACCTTTTCTTCTGACTGTTCTCCGTTAATTATCACAAATTCATCTGGAAATTGCTTAACCTGCCATTCATAACCCTTAGCAACTTTTTCCATCTTACTTTTTTTCTCATAAAGCTCGAGTCCTTCGTGCTTCCTTTCCAAACGTCTAATCACTTCCTCAGCCGTGACGCGGAGATAAAATGTAATATCCGGAACAATAAACTGATGATACAAAGAAAGAAGTCCATGGGCCACATCAATTACTCTCGCAATATTCGAATCATAATCCACTATGTGCTCATCAAATAATCCGTACGGAAGATTTGACCACATACATCTATGCGATAGAACTATTCTCCCGCTCTCTAAAGCAGGTTCTATTCTCTCTATGTGATCTATTATTCGGTCCGCCGTATAGAGATACTGCAAAGAAACAGAAGGAACTTTTACTTTTTTTTGTAAAATATCATTTATTAAGGCCCCAACCGGACCATCCCGCCGGGGCTGAAATGTTACAACGGTATTTTTCCCGACACTTTTTAAATATTCATCAAGGTGCGTTACCTGAACGCTTTTACCTGCTCCGTCAATCCCTTCAAAAGCAATATAAAGACCTGAATATGGATTTCTTTTGAGGGTTTGGGTAAATGAGACTTTATATTCTATGTCTTTATTTTTCTTCATGGATCCTGCTTTCCGTAGGAGTGTCTTGAAATCTATATTTAGCGAACTTTCTTGAGGCATAAGGCGCTTCTGCAGGACTACTCAATTCTTCAAAAGTCATAGCACAAATCCTCATGCCCACCGTTAAAGCAACAGCCATTCTTCCTAAATTTCCAAGCTCGAGAACCGGTTTTCCATCCCATCCGGGATCAAAAATAGAAGCTGTGGAATGCACCACTATTCCAAGACGCCCGAGAGATGAACGGCCTTCAAGACGCCCCATCAAGTCAGCGGGGATTTTTACTCTTTCCATAGTTACTGCCAAAACAAAATCTCCGGGCTGCATTATAAATTGTCCGCCGTTTTTAACTTTAAGTTCCCTTGTAATTTCATTACTGTAATCCTTCTTAGAGGGATCAATAAAGCTATTCGTACTGTGCTCAAAAACTCTAAATGTATCACCCAATCTTAGATCGATCGAACATGAACCAAGCTGGGTTTTGAAATCAGGAAGAGGGGTAATCTCTATTCTTTTAGTATTAAGCGCTTTTTTTATGTCAGTATCAGAAAGTACCATTTCTTGAGCAATGTTAGCATAATAATTTATTGATGAAAAGTAGATCAACTTTTAAGCTTGACAAAGGAGTGCGTACTATAATATTCTGAGAACGGCATCAGTTATTATATTTGTTGTGAAAAAACTATTTCTGTTTTTTATATTAATTCTCCTTTTGGCTTTTCCCCTATCAATCAAACCTGTCAACGCACAAACTAACTGCACCAAACACCCACCCGCAGTTGATGTAAAACCCAATAACAGAGACGGCAAGCCGGGAGATCAAAGAGAATACACAGTTAAAGTTACAAATAAAGACGTAGGCGCAGGCTGTAAAAACGTAAAGTTTACTTTAACCAAAGAAAAACTACCGAGCAGCAAATGGACAGGAAGCTTTACCGATAATATTTTAACTATAGATAATCAAAAATCCAAAACCACTACGTTCAAAATTAAATCCCCAACCACTGCCTCCGAAGAGAAAAAGACTATAACTATCGGAACTAAGCCCGCGAACCGGGCACAGAAAAAAACTAACTTTTTCTATACTGTTAAGAAAGGTCCTGTCCCAACCGGAACACCCACTCCTTCATCTACTCCTCCTCCGCCAACCACATGCAAACGAGTAGATCCTACAATAACTTTCACTCAAGATAAAACTTATGTAAAACCTGGCGGAGGGAAAATTACTTATACAGTAAAAATTAAAAATATGGATCAAGGCCCATGCCCTGAGAAAAGCATGAATCTTACGAGAACACTTCATAATGACAATTGGAAGGGAGTTTGGGATCCAAACAATACTTTTAAATTTAACAAAGGAGAAACAAGATCTAAAAAACTTGCGGTAACCTCCCCAACAGGCGCTTCCAAAGGCACTTATAAAGTTAAAGTAAACGTTAGAAATGCTAATAACAATGTCGTAGTTTCCAAAACAACTGATTTCCTAATCTCTAATACTGCACCTACACCTACGCCCACCCCTACCCCAACTCCGACTCCTTCCCCCGATGAGAGCAATTTAATGATAACTGTTGGAGCAGACGGAATCGGAGTAACCAAAAGGATCCCATTGGGCGGAAACCTAAATCCCACCCCAGACAATACCAATCTAAACGTAAGACTCTATGGCACGACGGGTGATGAACTTAACTTGCTCGTGCTTGATGAAGAAACTACGTTTAACTATAACGAAATTACTAAAAAACTTGATGGATCTGTATCAATCCCCACCAATCTTCAGGAAGGAAAATCATATAATTTATTCATAATTGGAGCTAGATACAAGTACTCTCAGTTTCCCGGCTCAATAACATTAACTGCGGCGGATAAAATTGTACAAAATGACAACTTTAATTTAATAGCAGGAGACATAAATAAAGAAGGTGACTCATTTAATCACATTGATCTACTAGATTACAATCTCCTCATAAGCTGTTCTATCTACTCACAGGATTCAGAAGCTTGCGACTCGAAAGAAGAATATAGGGACATTGCAGACCTTAACTTTGACGGTCAAGTTAATGAAGACGACTATACGCTTTTTCTTAAAGAAGTAGCCAATCAGGAAGGAGCCATTCCTCCGGATCAGGAATAGAGGTTGTTGACAACCAATCTTGGTGAAGATAATAATAAATTATGGAAGAAAATCTAAAAGACACTTCTAATCCAGCTAGAAGCTTAAAAGGTTTAAAATTAAATAAAACAGTGCTTTTGGTAGCAGGATTGGTTATTTTAACTGGCATTCTTTTGGCTATAAGTCTTTCGACAAAAAAGTCCTCCCCAATTCCAATTCTCACTCGTGACCAAGAAACAGACATTGCTCATACTTCACTTTCAATTTCCGATGAACTCCGTTCAAGTTCTTTGTCGGGAACCTATGAAGTGGACGTAAATATAGATTCCAGCGATAATAGAATTACAGGCGCTCAGCTAGAAATTACCTATGATCCAAAAGTTTTAACCAAGGTTGACATAAAACCGGGTGAATTTCTCCCCGATCCGGTAGTAATTCTTAAAAAAATAGACGTTCAAAACGGAAAAATATCTTACGTAATAGGAAGCCAATTAGGAGAAAATGGCGTAGAGGGCGCGGGATCAATTGCGGTAATCACTTTTTCAAAAGTAGGAAGCCAGGAAACCACTATAGATTTCTTGCCTCAAACTCTAATAACAGCAGAGGGATCAGATCAATCAGTTCTTAAAGAAAGTGTTTCAGGAATTATAAGCATTCTTCCTTCATCAGGAGATACAAACTCCTCCCGCTAACAAACTTATAGTTAGTAGCCTAGTTTTATAAAAGGAACAACTGCGTGAGTTTCTCTATCTTGATCACAAACAACCGGAAGAATTACCTTGTATTGATCAATTAGATGAGCCGCGGTATCAGCATCTCTGTCAAAAACTGTTATCATATTCTGCCTCAATCTCTCTAGTGCGTTTGCTAAAGAATTTACTAATTTCCCTTTTTTCTCAAGGTATTTTGCGAATTGAGACGAAGTCTTTTTATCCCATTCCAGATCTTTCAAATCAGACCAGTCAATATCCTCTAGCGCTTTCCAATCATCAGCAGTTAGTCTTTCATCTGTTACAATCTCCTGCATTACGCAAGGAACCGGCGCTTGAGCAAATTCTTCAGGCTCTGTGTATGTTCCTGAACCATCGACAACGCTCTTTTTCAAACGATTTCCCCTGACGATTTCTCCGCCAAACTCTGTGGCTCCAGGCATATTTTTCTTGTCTTCACTATCAACCACCAACATAGGAATATGATAGACGGGATGACCTCCCCGTGAGATTTTTACTCCTTCTTCTCTGTGCTCATCATATTCATAGTGCTCTTGTTCTTCATATTTTTCATCTTCCATTTGAAGATAATCAGCTTCATTATGATCTCTATTATGCAGATACGCGTTAAATGCATTGCACAAAAGAAGCATTGCTCTTTCTTCCAGCTCTCTTTGTGTATTCTTATCAGTGCTTGATAAACCAGGATAAAGAGCGATTAAGTTCCGCTTGAAAATTGGAAGGATAGTATCTCTCATTGCGGAAATTCCTTCCCATAAATTCATAGCGCTATTTACATAGTCATCTCTCCAGCTTACAGTGAAAAAGTTCTCATCAAATGATCTTCTCACAACATCATTATCAATAAGCTGTCCTGTAGAAATAACTATTCCCTCGTCAATCATGGCCTTAATTACTTCTTTTGAATAAACCGGAAGCGCCTTATCTGCATGCTTTCCGTTTCCATTTGCTTTTCTTTGAGCATAATCTTTAGCGAATGCCAAAGCCTCATCTGTTTCAAGACCCATATACAAATATCCCGTAATCGGATTAAACGTTGTTTGTATTAAAGCAAGCTGTCTGGTATCTTCGTGTGTCTCTAGAACATACTCCTGGATTGCAGCTGCCATCTCTTTTTTATGAAGGACATCGCTATAAAGACCCCCGTCTTGAGGACTCTTGCCTCTTGAAGCCTCTTCTTCTTTTCTTGCCTTACATGCCCAATGACTATCAAAAACTTCTGCCAAACGACGGTTTTTATTAAGCGCTATATCTAATTGCTGTGCGAAACTTGATTCAGGATCAAGCACCAGTCTTCCATCTTTTCCTCTCACAAATCCCTTAGGCAATCCTCCGGGAACTCTGATTGCGCTTCCTATCTCTGCAGAAAATCCAAAAACATGTATCATCTTTACTCTTCCATCCATACACATTACAGCCATAGTTGTCATCGGCAAGTTATTCACTCCTTCATCAACTGCAGCTTCGTATTCAGGGGATCTTACCTCACTAGCCCTACTATTCCTATCTGCTACAAAAGCCGGATAGAAATGTCTTAAGAAGGCGTAATCCTCAGGAGATCTCTGACGTTCAGAGGGAAGCTTACTATTATATCTCTCCAAAAGACCGACGAAATCAAAAATTTGACCTTTAACTCTTTCTGATAGGAATTGATTTTCTACAATACTCGTTGCATGCATGTCTTCTATGCCTGCTACTATTACGAGTCCTGGAACAGGATCATATGATGAACCTTTTCCATCTCCTCCGGTACCACCTTGTTCATGCGTCATAATATTTTTCTTATCGTGTTTTACCACAAACAATGATTATATATTTTGTGGCTGATATTTTCAATAGACCCGACAGTGATTCAAATCAAACTAGAGGAACAAGAGAGCCATTCCGCCGAGGATGAAAAGGACTCCGCCAAGTATGCCTCCTATAACAAACGGGTTTCCCGTTGGAGGAAGCGTTGGGATTGGAGTAGTTGTTACTTCCGGACCTCCCTGAGGAGTTGTCGGTGTAGGAGATACAACTACGATCGTCGTTGGGGCTGGGGTTGTTGTAACCTTAACTGAAGGAGTTACTTCTTCCGTAGGGACTGGGGTCTCAGTTGGAATCTCTTCAGTTGGACTAGGAGTCGGAGTCTCTTCCGGAGTTGGGCTCGGACTCAGAGTTGGAGTAGGAGTTGGTGTAGGCGTCGGACAAACACTTGTTCCCGAAGCTTCAGGAGACTCACCGCAAGGGTTAAATGAATTAACTTCGCATTTGTATGTTTTTCCAGGAACAGAAGGAAACTCTACTTTTGTTTTATCTGTTTCTCCTTCCAAAACCACCGAATCATCCTCCGTGTCTGTGATTTTATATTGAAACGAAACATTTCCCTCAGTAGACTCCCAGGAGCAAGTGGCAATGTTTGGCTTACAGACAAGAGCTCCTATTGTTACAGTCGCCCTAACGGTGGATGAAAGTACATTTTCAGTGAATGGATCTACGGCGCCGATGGAACGTATCTGAGTTTTTTCTTCGTCGAATGAAAATTCAGATTCACCGTCTTCGGCTTCATCTTTAACTGTAAAAGTAATTTTTCCAAGAGACTCGGGATTTTCGTTAATAACTTTCGTAGGATCATTTCCTACACCAACGGTGAATGTAAGCACTCCGTCCTCAACCTCTGGTTCTTCCAAAAACGTGAACCCAATTGAAGAATCCAGTTTGAAGCTCTCATTTGTCAGATCGAATTTTTCAGGGTCAAAAACTATGGCGGTCCTAACAAAATTAACTTGATTCACTCCCGGATTAACTACCAATTCAAGCTGTCCTTCTTCTCCCGCGTCAACATTCTGATTAGTTGGAGTAAGAGAAAGAATTGTAGCCTTTTCAGCGCGGGATCTTAGATCCTGAACTTTTTGAACTAAGAAAATTGTCACGACCAAACCTACAACCGCAAGGACTCCGCCAAAAATTGCAAATACTTTTTTCTTTCCGCTCCAATTATTCATATTTATTCCTCCTCCTTAAAAAATTCGTTCAAATCATTTTCACTAAAACAATTTGGACACGTCACTTTTACATTAGTTACTTTCTTAGGAATTGGACAAATACTAGGGCTAGGCGAAATGCTTGGTGTGGGAGCTCCGGACACTGGCGGAGTTGGAGACGGAGAAACCTTTTTTGTTGGAGTCGGAGAAGGAGTTTTACAAGTTATCTTTATATTCCCTGTAATATGCGCGCCATTAGCTCCGCAAACCCTACTTATATCATTAATCCTACACTGACTATTTTTGAATGCGGGCATGTCCTGAATTTTTTTAACTACTGTAATTGTCCTTCTGTTATTACTGTTAAGCGGATTTAACTTAAGCTCTTTTCCGATCTTAAGACATCCTTTATTTCCTCCCCAGCAAGAACATTTAGTAAGTCTGAATGTTTCTCCCGGAACTATATTTTTTTGAACTTCTCCTGTACATTTCTGCGAAGAGTTATTTGTTGCTCCTCCGTCATCTCCCACACATCCAACCTGGATAGGTCCACCCTTCCATGAGCTATTTGCCGTAAATTTTCCTTGGATTCCTACACAAAGAGGTCTATATGGGTCCAATGCTTCAGCTACTGATTGATTTAAAAACAGAAAAATTCCTGCTACTAATATTGAGATGAAAAATTTATAAATTCTCATAAAACGCCAAGGTCATCTACTAATTCGCTCTTTTGCCCCTCAAACCATTCATCGTATGTTTCCGTGCCTGTTTCATTTACAGAAACAATCTTAAAAAGTATTCCGCCTCTATTAGACTCTGTATTTCTTGCGCTTGCCAAATTCCCTTCATCTAAATTAAAAATTACTTCTTGCGTTTGACTATCTAACCCAGAGTCTCCCCGCTGATAAATCTGAGGGCGCTTTGCCATTATCCTCTCTGATTCTGGAAGACCATTGAGTATATATCCATTAATGGCAAGTACAGGCTTTAGGGAGGGAAACTCTGTCAGAACAGTATCTCCAACTTCTAAAATGTCATCACCCCTGCCTAATAATGCCTGAGCTCTATTAAGAGCCGGGGTTCCATCAGTAAGTTGTTTTGCAGAAAGTGCTTTCTCTTCCTGAGTCAAACTGCTTACTCCGCTTGCAGGCGTATTCCAGAATTGAACAGTATAAGCACTAACGCTTTTAACTGCTTTAAGAGTTACTTGATTTCTTAAAACTTCATAATAGGCATCGTTTTCAGATAACCCGCCTTCAATTAATTCATCTACCCAGTCTTGATCAATATCTATTTCTAAGTCTGTTGCTGCCTTATCAAGAATCTTCATTTCAATAAGATTAGACAATGCTACCTTTAATGCTTCTGCATCAACCGATGATGGTGCGCTTTGTTCTTCTGCAACTTCTCTAACCTGGCCTTTTGTTATTTGTTCTCCACTGTCAAAGATTGCCACAACTGTTGAATCAGGTACTTCTGAAGCTTGGCTTCTTTGATCTTGTTGCTGTTGGGAGAGATAGACGGTTATGGGGATGGCGAGCATGACTACAATAAATGAGCCAAACAAGAATAGCTTTTTACGGGTAATTTCTAAAATCACTGCTTTTACTTCTCATATTTATAGTGAATTAAAGAGCCTCAAAAGTCAAGGAGAATTGGAAGTGGTGGGCAGCCATGGAATCCCTGTCCGCCTTTGGAGGAGGACCATGCACCTGTCGCCTTAGG
>CAZSXQ010000021.1:0-10161 GCA_964611415.1 uncultured Gammaproteobacteria bacterium | reverse complement strand
ATTAGTTACTAGTTATTAGTTCAAACTTAGAACTTATAATTTATAACTTATAACTTTTTGGCTCCTTTCTTTTCTTTTTTTACTACTGGCTTTGCAGCTTTTTTAACTTCTTTTGAATTATCAATTTCTCTTTCTACTTCTTTTATTTCTTTTTCAATAACTGCTGTTTCATCTTTCTTAACCGGCTTTGCTTCGCCAGATAAGATTTTAGAAATTTTAAAATATTTTTGTTTTGAAATCGGTCTTGTCTCGACAATTCTAACTGTATTTCCTAATTCCACTTGTTCAAAACCGGTATTATCAGCCTTTAATTTATTGCTTCTTTTAATGAGCTTTTTATAAAGCGGGTGAGGAGTTTTTCTGGTTACCTCTACCACTACTGTTTTACTCATTCCTTTTGATATCACTATTCCGTCAAATGTTCTCATATTAATTTTAAGCTTTTACAGCCTCTGCCTCCTTTGGTAAATTTTCTTTTGCTAATAATTCTCTTTCTTTTATTAAAGTTAAAATTCTTGCAATTTCTTTTCTTGTGTTATAAATACTTCTTGTATTTTTAAGTTTATTTTGCTTATTATCCAAGTTAAGATTTAAGAACTCTTCTCTTTTTTCTGACAGAAGATCTCTCAATTCTTTTTCCGATTTTGCAACTATTTCTTTAACCTTCATATTTTTGTCCTTTCTCTACAATTCTTGTCTTAACACTCAGCTTATGAGATGCGAGTCTTAATGCTGCAAATGCAACTTCTTTTGTAACTCCTGACATTTCAAAAAGCATTCTTCCTGTTTTAACAGGAGCTACGTATTCTGCTATGTCTCCCTTTCCGCTTCCCATTCTTACCTCAGGCGGTTTTTTTGAAATTGGTTTGTCCGGAAAGATTCTTATCCAAATACGTCCTCCTCTTTGGGTATAATGAGTGATAGCACGTCTTGCTGACTCAATTTGTCTCGCTGTAATCCATCCAGTTCCCTCAGAAATTAATCCGTATTCTCCGAAAGAAACCCTTGTTCCTGCATGAGCAACTCCGGTTAATCTTCCTCTAAATTGTTTTCTATATTTTGCTCTTCTTGGTGTTAGCATGTTTAAAATTTAAAACTTAAAACTCAAAAGTTAAAAGTTTATTAACTCCTTTCGTGATTTTTTAATTTTTAATTGTATTTTTGAATTTTGCATTTTTATTTTTAACTTTCTTTCTTATTAATCCAAACTTTTATTCCAATGTAACCTTTTTTTGTTAATGACGGGACACTAGCATAGCTTATATGTTCTCTTATTGTTGACAAGGGAACTGTTCCCTGCTGAAGTTTTTCACGCCGGCCAATTTCAGCTCCTCCGATTCTTCCGGCTAAAACAACCCTAATCCCTTTGGCACCTGACGCCATAGCTCTTTCTACTGCTTGACCCATAATTCTTTTATGAGGCATGCGTCTTGCTAGCTGATCTGAAATATTTTTCGCAACTAAATATGCATCTAGATTAGGTTCTTTAATCGGTTCAACTCTAATATCAAGTTTTGGTAAACTTTTTCCCTTTCTATTTTTTGAAAGAATTTCATTTAAGAATTTTTTAAGATCTTCTAATCCTGCTCCGCCTCTTCCGATTACAATTCCGGGCTTTGAAACATAAGCGGTTATTCTAATACTATTAATCGACCTCTCAATTTCAACAGATGAAACTCCTGCCATTCTCAAACGCTCAACTATGGACTTTCTTAAATTATAATCTTCAAGAAGTGTTACGCTGTAATTCTTATCATCAAACCATCTGGAATCCCAGTTGTACACCGGGCCCAATCTAAATATTTTTGGATTTACTTTATTACCCATTTATTTTTTAACCTCCTCTGTCAAAGCTACTGAAGGCACACTGTTATCCTCCAAAACTATTCTTATACTGCTGCTTCTCTTCTTGTACGGATGTACGCGTCCGCGGGTTGAGGGATGAAAACGTTTTAATGCTGTTCCCTCGTTCACATCAATTGCTACTATTTTTAAATTTGCTCTATCAAGCTTTGAGTTATTTACCGCATTTGCAATTGCGCTTTTTAGAACTTTTTCCAAATCATTTGCTCCTCTTTTTTCTATTACAGATAGAGCATCCAATGCTTCTTGCACGGAAAGATTTCTGACCGCATCAGCTACCAATCTTACTTTTCTTGTACTTATTCTTACTTCTTTTATTCTTGCTATTACTTGCATAAGTTCCCTCCGGTCAAATTCAAAACTTAAAACTTAAAAGTCAAAAGTCTTTTGAATCCCTTTCTTAAATTTTTAATTTTAATTGTATTTTTGAATTTTGCATTTTTATTTTTTAATTTTCATTATGTCTTTGAAATTTCTCTAGCTACTATTCTTCCATGTGATCTGAAAGTTCTGGTTGGAGAAAACTCTCCCAGGCGATGTCCTACCATTCCTTCGACTACATAAACATTTATAAAATTTCTCCCATTATGTACTCCAAAGTTATGTCCCACAAACTCCGGCGGGATTTGACAAGCCCTTGCCCATGTTTTAATTGCAGACTTATCTCCTCCGTTTTTCTGCATCATTACTTTTTTTAATAATCTTTGGTCTACGTATGGACCTTTTTTTGATGATCTTCCCATTATTTCTTTCCTCTCCTCTTTAATATGTATTTACTCGAATGTTTCTTTGGGTTCCTGGTCTTTCCTACCGCAGGTCGTCCTGCATAAGTCTTTGGCGTACTCATACCAATTCCTGATCTTCCTTCTCCTCCTCCATGAGGATGTGATCTTGGATTCTGAGCGACACCTCTTACTGTTGGGCGGATCCCCATGTTTCTCTTTCTTCCTGCTTTTCCGAAAAACTCATTTTTCCAATCAATGTTTGAAATTACTCCAATGGTTGCGGTGCACTCTCCTCTGATTTTTCTTACTTCTCCCGAAGGAAGTTTTAAGTGAACAAATGCTCCTTCTTTTGCTTGTACTACGGCTCCTGTTCCGGCTCCTCTTGCGATTTGTCCGCCCCTACCCGGAGTAAGTTCTACGTTATGAACTACGGTTCCTACCGGGAGAGTACTTAAGGGTAATGAGTTTCCTGTTTTTACGTCAGCTTTATCACCTGATACAACTTTATCATTAACTTTAAGATCTAAGGGAGCGATTATATATCTTTTTTCCCCATCTGCATAGTGAAGGAGAGCTATTTCGGCAGTTCTATTCGGATCATATTCAATCGAAACTACACGACCGATTGCGTCCATCTTATTTCTTTTAAAATCAATTCTTCTAATAAATCTCTTATGCTCCCCGCCCTGATGCCTCACGGCTACTTGTCCGTTATTTGATCTTCCCCCGCTTTTTTTCCTAATAGTTAATAATTTCATTTCTTATCGTCCCCTCCTAATTCAAATAGTCCTATTTTTTGTCCTTTTTTTACAGTAACAATTGCTTTCTTAGTGTCAGAAATGTCTTTTTCAGCGCGTTTTGCTCCGACTCTCACTTTTTTACCTTTTAAAATACTCGTTGATATATGTGTTATATTTACGCTGAATCTTTTCTCAACTTCTTTTTTAATTTCATTTTTGTTTGCTGATTTAGCAACTCTAAAACTAAATTTACCGGTAGCAGCATCGCTCATGGATTTTTCTGTAATTAAGGGTGAGATTATAACACTCATTATTTACTACCTCCCAAAATATCAATTGATTCTTTCATAAATATTAAATTTTTATATTTTAAAACTTCATAAGTATTTAAGAGTCTTGCATTTAAAATCTCCATATTCTTAAGATTTCTTCCTGCTTTATAAACATTCTCAAGCTCTTTTGGAGCAGCTGAAGTTACTAATAAAACCTTAGCTTTTCCGCTCTTATCTGTTAGTTTTTTAATTACCTGATTCATATCTTTTGTTTTAGGTGTTATTTTAGAAAGTCCTGATAAAACTTTTATTTCGCCATCCTTAGCTTTTAATGAAAGAGCTGAATAAAGAGCGGCTTTTCTCATTTTCTGAGGAAGACTTAGTGAATAATCTTTTGGTTTTGGACCATGAGCAACTCCTCCTCCCACAAAAATAGGAGCTGACTTCGCTCCATGTCTTGCTCTTCCTGTTCCTTTTTGTCTATACCATTTGGCTGTTGTAAGAATTACTTCTCCTCTGGACTTAGTATGCGCATTTCCCTGTCTTTGGTTTGCTAAATAAACCCTAACAGCTTGTGCCATTAAAGGCTGGTTTATTTTCGCTCCGAAAACTCCTTTAGGTAAAGCATATGACCCTGCCTTAGCTCCTTTTGAATCATACATTTGAGCAGAAAGAGAACCAGCTTTTGTGGTTTTCGAGACAGCGGAAACCTTAGCTGTAGTTACTTTTACAGCTTTAACCGAATCCTTTGTCTCAATTTTTAATTTTGAATTTTTAATTTTTAATTTATTGTCTGGCATCTTCTGTTACCTCCTCAGCTTCTGGCTCTGGTTTTGCTTCTTCGGCGGGTGCTTCTACTGCAGGCTCTGAGCCTTCCTGAGTTGTTTCTATTGACTCACTAGACCCCTGATCGGCTACTTGGCACATCTGAACCCTCCGCGTCAGCTGTTTCTGTTTGACTAACCGGTTCTTCTGAACTAGCTACAGCTTCAGCCTCAACTACTTCTTCAATCGGTTCAGAACTTGCTTCATCTGCTGCTACTTCTTCAGGATCTCTATACAAAGGTACGAATTTCTTGCCCTCTCCGACTTTTTTTATGAAAATTAAGCTATTTATAATTCCTGGAACTAATCCTTTAATCATTACTTGTGAATCATTTACATCAATTATTTCCAAATTCTCAATTGTTACATTCTCATTTCCCATTCTTCCTGCCATTCTCTTCCCTTTATAAACTCTCCCCGGGGTTGTGCCTTGCCCAATAGATCCGGGGGCTCTATGCCTATCTGATTGTCCATGAGTTTTTGGTCCGCCGTGAAAACCATGCCTTTTAACTCCTCCCGCAAATCCTTTTCCTTTTGAAACTCCTGAAATATTAACTATATCTCCTGGCTGAAAAACTTCTTGAGGATTTATGGTGGCTCCTACTTCAGGAAGAGGGGAGTCATCATAAATTCTTACCTCTCTTAAAAATTTAGGGGCCTTTTCTAAATTAGCCCCTTTTGCATGTCCTACTTCAGCTCCTGTTGCCTTCTTCTTCATACTAAAACCAAGCTGTACAGCTTGGTAATGATCCCGGTCGTTAGTTTTAACCGCAATAACACGATTATCCTTAACATCAATAAGGGTTACCGGAATTCTTCTTCCGTTCTCTAAAAATTTTTGACTTTGTACTTTTTTTACTCCAATTAAAGCTTGCATAATTAACCTCTAACTTATAACTACTAACTTCTAATGCGCGGGGAGCTCGTGAAATTTTTGCTGGACGACAAGCGAATTGCGTGTCCAAGAAAATTTTACTAGCGACCTCAGCGCATACTCTCACAAACAACAAAAAAGCGACCACATAGTGTCGCTCAATTCAGGTAAGAATTAAACTCAAACAGAAACTATGTAGCTATCACCTCCTGTGTTTGTTTAGCCATTTTGTACCTGTAATTATATCTGAGGCTGAGCCTAAATGCAAGGGGAATAAGAATAATTTATTGCCAATCAATTAGCATTGACTCTTTTGCTGTTGTTGAGAAAGCTTTTGATTCATCTACCTTAAAAGTTTTGTTAGTTTTATCAAATATAAGCTCAGCCAACGTATGCACATTCTGAGAATAACTACCGTTATAGACACTCCCTGAAAACACAAATAAATTATTTAAATTATTATTATATCTCCGGTAATTATTACTTTCTTCATCAAATTGCTGCTGTAATATGTCTGATGATCCGAAATTAGCCGAGAAAAGATTACCATTCCAAGCCATGATTTTTCCCTGATCTTCTTGAAACATTAAAATATTGCCGATAAAACCGAATTTAATTATGCCAATTTTATCTGGAGCTAGTCTTTTATAAACTACTAGCCTTTTATTATCTTTAGCTTCAACTACTTCTAAAACCTCATATCCTGCAGAATTCAAATACGTATATGCAATTTTATCTCCATTACTAACAATTTTATTAAGCTTATTTGGTATAAATGAATAATCAAAATATCTACCTGTTGATAGATCAATTCTTTTCGTTTTACCTATTCCTCCTGTTATCAACTTAAGTACGACTATATCTTTACCCAGCTGGTGAATAACTACCGGTGGCGGGAGCAAATAAATAGTTCGTTGTTTTGATGGATCAGACTCCTCATTCGGTTGAGGAAGATTATTGTAAAAATTGGGCTCAGGCTGTAAATCATTGCTATCTACTACGACTTTGGATTCATGAGTGTCAAAATTGTATTCCTTAATATAATAATCATCGTTTTTACTTAACGAATAGACAACAGAATTTCTTTCTTTGATTGGAATAATCTGAATTATTGCTCCTCTCTCGCCAATTTCTTTTTCTTTTTTTGAATCTGAAGTTTGAGTCAGATTCTCAATTAAAGTTTTTTTATCTGTATTCAAATCTACATAGCCTAGCGTGTTTTTATACACTGAATGACCGTCAGATGATTTCTTAGCATAAAATGTTTCAGAGTAAATAATATTTTGCTCTATATTTCCTTCAAGTTTTAATCCTTCAAAATTTCCAGCAGGGTTACCTTTAGAGTAATCAAAAGTTCCTATTAAATTTATCTTGTTGTCTCCTTCTAAATTTTGAGCGTAGAGCTTACAAACATCAGAATATATCTCTCGGTCATCACTACTACAATCATTTGTGACTAATACTCTCCCCTTTTCTAGGGTTAATTTACTTGGTTTTATTTCTGTAAAATAATATTGCTCACCTACATTTGAAGTATTTGCTGGAACAGTCTTAGAAAGTTTATAGAAATTTGAATTAAGAAAAATTAACGAAAATATTAAAAATATATTAATTAAAATTATTAGTAAAAAAATAAACTTAAAATGACGCTTGTAAACAAAACCTTGTAATCTTTTTTTGTAATCTTGCTCATCAGCTTGAACATTTACTAAATTGCTATCCATAAAGATATCATTTCAGAAGTAAAACGTGGTGTCAATTCTGAGCCTAAATGCAAGAGGAATTAGGCAAGAAGGAAATATGAAAGCATTAATCTTGTGCTTTTTATTGTAAAGGCTTAGGAAAATCAAGATTTACGTAGTCTATTCTGGTATAAAGCGGGTAATACCCTTCAGAAAGAACTTCTCCGCTCGCATTAATAGGATCTCCTTCATTATTTATAAGCATAAGCCAAATATCTCCGACAGGCATATTTCCACCTACATCAAGGCCTTGACCAGTAATTAGATTATCTCTGGCAAAAGAAAATTCCTTCTTACCTTCTCCAAAAAAAGGGACAAAAGAAGCATTTATTAATCCTGCTTGCTCAATACGGTAAGTTTGCGGATTTTTAGGATCATTATTTATGAAAGGTACCATACCCTCCACATTGAAAGAAATTGCTCTTAAAACTTGTGGCTCATTTGTAAAGTTGATTTCTGTTCCCCCAAATTCATTTATAGAAATATTAACTGGTTCACCATAAGGATGACTCATAGCATTATCTGTTTCCCCGGGAACTGTATTTGCGACAATTTTTATGTCTTTTTCAGCTGTAGCATTGGCCAGTAAACCTGCGCTTGCCATTACTGCGGCAAATAAAATTACTCCTCTTCCATGATTAACATGCGGTATTTTGGGAAAATGAGGTAACCTCGGAGTTTCTGGAGCCCTAGGTTTTCTAATAGGTAGTCCTCCATATTGAGGAATATCTTTAGCTCTTGCCATAAGTCGGGTGATTTTATTACATTCTAGCCTAAAAGTCAACCTATAGTTATTTTAGGTATTAAAATCTACCCAATTAGCTTTGTCTAGAAAAATTATAGCAGATATCCACAATGAGAAGAAATATAGTAGTTATTTTATGGGTAAATACAGAATTAGATCATCATGTCTTCGGTAAAATTCTATACTTGGACGAGTTTTATCAGCTCCATATTTCTGAGCCATTTTCTCGAACTTTTCAATAAGCCTTGGCACATCTTTCCTGTAATCCCAGGGGCGAATCCTGTCCTTAGCATATTTTCCTCCAGGAATAACTGACACTTCCAAACCTAAAGAAGCCGGATTATCCTCATCCCGGATGGCAACACAAGCTCGATAGTGCAAACCTTTTTCGTCTTCTGTGGAAACTCCAAAACATTTTCTACCTGTTAACTTGTGTCCTAGTTTTTCTTCAACTGAATCAACTACTTTGGAAACATCTTCAACTCCTACAACTACAGAACACATTACTGGAATCGTAGGTAATTCAATAATATATGACATGTTTGGGCAATTATAGCAGATGAAAAATGAAGGAGTATAATAAAAAGAATGTTAAACCTTAAGACTAAAATTGAAAAACCATTCGAATCGATAATTTTCCAAAACGAAGAATCTCTCAAAAACGAAAAAGACCGAAATCAACTTGATGATCTAGCAGAAATGACTGAAAACAGACTCTATAAATTAACAGCAGTATTTCCGTTCGATTTTTTCCCTAATCAAATCTATATTGAAGAAAAACAAATCATTATAATTTATAAACAATTTTTTTTTACATCACAAGACTACCATATTCTAATTGAAGATATCTTAATGCCTATTGTGGAAACTAGCTTATTTTTTGCCACTTTAAAAATCGAAATGGGGCCTGGAGGATTTCAGCAAAACCCGCCTCCCATACAATTTCTTCGAAAAAAACAAGCACTTAGGGCAAAAAGAATAATAGTTGGACTATTAGTATGCCACAAGGAAAAAATTAATCTATCTTCATTTAATAACAAAGAACTTTTAGGAAAATTGGAAGAAATCGGAAGATTTAGAAGCGACTAATCTTACATTCTAATCTCAATATTCACTCCTGCGGGGAGTTCTAGATGGCCGAGGCTATCCATGGTTTTTTCTGTTGGGCTGACTATATCAATAAGTCTTTTGTGAACTTTAATTTGGAAATGATCGCGGGCGTCTTTATCTATGAAAGGGGATTTATTTACTGCGTAAACTGTTCTTTTAGTAGGCAAAGGTATAGGTCCCACAACTTTAGCTCCGGTCCGAATGGCCGTATCTAAAATTTGCTGACACGATGCATCGATTACTCTTGCATCGTAGCTCTTTAAACGAACTCGAATTCTACCTTTTGGCATATACTAAAAAATCAACGTGCTGGATTCTGCTTTGCAGAATTAGGCAATTATCTTTGTGACAACTCCTGCTCCGACTGTTTTTCCACCTTCCCGGACTGCGAATCTAACTCCTTCTTCAAGAGCTACTGGAGCAATAAGTTTTACTGTCATTTTCGTGGAGTCTCCAGGCATAACCATTTCTACCCCGGTTGGAAGCGTTGCTTCTCCTGTTACGTCTGTTGTTCTAATATAGAATTGTGGTCTGTATCCTGTGAAGAAAGGAGTATGTCTTCCTCCCTCTTCTTTTGTGAGAATATAAATTTCTGCCTCAAACTCTTTGTGAGGTGTAATTGATCCTGGCTTGGCCAAAACCTGTCCTCTTTCTACGTCGTCTTTTTCGATTCCTCTAATCAAAACTCCTACATTGTCTCCGGCTTGACCTTCATCAAGCATTTTATGAAACATTTCTACTCCGGTTACAACAGTACTCTTTGTGGCTGTTATTCCAACGATTTCAACTGTATCGTTGATCTTTACTATTCCTCTTTCAATTCTCCCAGTTACAACTGTTCCTCGTCCTTTAATTGAGAAAACGTCCTCAACTGGCATTAAGAAAGGTTTTGCTGTATCTCTAACCGGAGTAGGAATATCATTATCAACTGCGTCCATAAGAGCTAAGATTTGTTTTTCTGCTTCTGCATCTCCTTCAAGAGCCTTAAGAGCTGATCCTCTTATGATTGTTACCTTATCTCCAGGATATTCATATTTTGTGAGTAATTCTCTTACTTCCATTTCAACTAGGTCAAGAAGTTCTTCATCCTGAACCATATCTACTTTATTAAGCCAGACTACGATTGAAGGTACTCCTACTTGGCGTGCAAGAAGAATGTGCTCTCTTGTTTGAGGCATAGGTCCGTCTGGGGCTGAAACTACTAGGATTGCTCCGTCCATCTGAGCTGCTCCTGTGATCATGTTCTTGATGTAATCTGCGTGTCC
>CAZSXQ010000020.1:0-10669 GCA_964611415.1 uncultured Gammaproteobacteria bacterium | reverse complement strand
GGCTTTCCTTTCGTCTTTATCTCTTTTAAATTTTCTTCCAAAAACTTGCTTTCTCATAATACAAAAATGCCTGCCCGCCGTCGTCATATTGCCGAAAGCATTGCAGGCGGGGCACTTCCCGAACACCCAAACCTTAACTCTTAAATTAAGTTAGGCAGCAGATAACTCTATTCCCTTTTCTCTAAGCTTTTCTTCAATTATAGAAATAGATTTTCCTCCCATGTTTCTCATGGAGATAAGGTCTTTCCTTGGGGCTTCAACTAATTGTCCTATTGTTTCAATTCCGCCATTTCTAAGTGAATTATAAATTCTTGTTGGCAAATCTAGTTCATCAATTGTAAGCTTCATTGTTCCATCGGGAATATCAGTTCTTACGGATTCCCCAACTGCTTCTTCTACTGTTTTTGGTTCATATATTTGATGGAAATAGGAAGTAACTGTTCTTGCTGCTTGATCAAGTGCTTCACGGGGAGATATTACTCCGTTTGTCCAGATTTGAAGCGTTAATTTATCTAAGTTTGTTTGTCTTCCGACACGGGTTGCTGAAACTGTAAAGTTAACTCTTCTTATTGGGGTATATATAGCATCAGTTGGGATAACGCCTAAGGATGTGCTTCTTCTTTCCTCTGCTAATGAGTATCCATATCCTCTTTCAACTGTAAGATCCATTTCCAGTTTTCCTTTTTTATCTGCCAGAGTCCCAATGTAATGACCTGGATTAGCTACTTCTACGTCTTCCGATACCTCAAAATCCTTTGCTGTAATTTCCGCAGGACCTTTTATGGAAATTCTTACTATGCTTTGGTCTTTAGAATTCAAAAGCTTAAAATTAAGACCTTTTATATTAAGTAAAAGGTCTACGATGTTTTCTTTAAGCCCTGGAAGAGTTGAGAATCTGTGCTTTGCACCATTAATCTTAACCGAAGTGACTGCAACACCAGGAATAGATACGAGAAGAACTCTTCTAAGAGCAGTTCCAAGCGTATGCCCATATCCCGGTTCAAGCGGCTCTATGACAAATTCCCCATAATCCGGAGTATTTGTTTGCTCTATAACTTTAAAATTAGGTTCTATCACGACAAGTTATTGTACCATTATCTGGAATAATATTCAATGATTAATTGAGTGTTAAAAGGGACCTCTAGATCGTCTTTTTTTGGCATTCTTAAAAGCTTTCCTGAGGCTCCCTCACGCATAACATACGGAAGGAAGTCTTTTTTTTCTTCCATGGCCTGTAATACTAAAGGATTCTCCATGTATTTCTCATTAAGCGTAATAATATCTTCCGCTTTTACTTGATAGGAAGGGATGTTTACTCTTCTGCTATTAACCAGAATGTGTCCGTGCGAAACAAGCTGTCGGGCTCCTGCTCTGCTTTTTGAAAATCCTACACGATAAACTAAATTATCAAGTCTGGTCTCAAGAAGAGAAATTAAAAGCTCGCCTGTTTCTGTTTTTTGAGCTTCAGAGTATTTAAAAAGCTTTTTAAATTGCTTTTCCAAAATTCCATATGTCGCTTTTGCCTTTTGTTTTTCTCTTAATTGTTCACCGAATTCCGAGACTCTTTTCTTTCTTTTTCTCGCGTGCTGTCCCGGAGGAATATTAAGTCTTCTTTGTAAACTTCCTGAAGTTTTATCCAGAATGTTAATTCCTTCACGTCTTGCTAATTTATGTTTTGGTCCTGTATATCTAGCCATTTTTAAATTCTCCTCTTTTTACTCGCTCTTGGCCCATTATGGGGGATTGGAGTAACGTCTGCGATCTGAAGGATTGAGAGACCTGCGCTTTTTATAGCTCGTAGCGCGGAATCCCTACCTGCTCCCGGTCCTTTTATGTAAACTTCAACATTTTTCATACCATTTGCCGCAGCCTTTCTCGCAACTGTTTCAACCGCTGTTGTAGCTGCGAAGGGGGTAGATTTTCTGGTTCCTTTAAATCCCGATGCCCCCGCTGAACTCCATCCAATTGCATCTCCCTTATTATTAGTGATTGTTACCAGGGTGTTATTAAATGTCGCAGTAATATAAACCTTACCGCTCTCTGTAATTCTGTTGATTTTTTTCTTTGCTGCTGTTTTTTTAATTTCTGCTTTTGCCATATATATTATTCAGATGATAATCCCATTTTGACTGCTACTTCCTTCTTTATTGCTCCAATCGTTACTCTTTTTCCTCTTTTAGTTCTGGCGTTCGATCTGGTTCTCTGACCTCTTGCAGGCAGATTTTTTGAATGCCTTAATCCTCTGTACGCACCAATATCCTTAAGTCTTCTTATATTTCCATTGACTTCTATTCTTAAATCTCCCTCAAGCTTATATGTTTCCAGTGCATGCTGAATTCTTTTTTGCTCTTCTTCTGTTAAAGTATTTACTCTTTTTGATCCTTCCACTTTTGCTTTTTCTAAAATATCATAAACGTTGTTTCTGCCTACACCATAAATATAGCCTAAGGCTATTTCTAATTTTTTCTCCTCTGGTATATTTACTCCTGAAATTCTCATCGACTCACTCCGTTCGTAATACTACCAATAAATACCAATTTCAAATTTCCAATATTTAAATATTTGTAGTATTTGATATTTGTAGTATTGGTATTATTCATAGCTAACCTTGTCTTTGTTTGTGTCTCGGGTTATCACAAATCACACGAACAACTCCGCGTCTTCGGATAATCTTACACTTTGAACATCTGGCTGAAACACTTGCCTGAACTTTCATAGATACTAATCTTTCTCAAATTATTACTCCGAATTTATTCGAATATTAGTGTTCATTCGAACTAATAATTCGCGTATATTTGTATTCAGGCTATTTCAGCCTGAAAGTTATTCTTCCTTTTGACTCATCGTACGGAGTCATTTCTATTCGAACTCTATCTCCCGGAAGAATTTTAATGAAATGCATTCTCATTTTTCCGGAAAGATGACAAAGTATTAATTTGCCATCCGAAAGCTCTACCCTGAATAACGTATTAGGCAGAGATTCCAATACTTTTCCTTCTACTTCGAACGACCCCTGATGTGTCATAAAAAAAATTCAAAAATCACTCGCCCAAGCGAACGAAATTTGATATTTTGTTTGGTTATTATACCAAACAAGCCTATAAAGAGCAACAGCGTATATCTAAAAACTATGCGGTTAAGATTAAAGGCTTTCCGTTTGTTATGGCTATAGTTCTCTCGTATAAACCTGAAATTGATCCATCACTCGTTGCTATAGTCCATCCGTCGTTATTTGGGTAAGAAACTTCGTAGCCTCCCATATTATAAATCACTTCAACCGCAATTGTCATACCTGGTTTTAATAGAGGCGTTTTTTCTATTTTTTTACTCAAATATCCAGGAACTTCCGGGTCCTCATGCAGTTTTTTACCCACTCCGTGACCAATTAGGCTTCTTACTACTGAATATCCGCTTCCTTCTACTATTTCCTGTATAGTTTTTGAGATATTTCCTACTCTGTTTCCCGGAATGGCGGCATCAATAGCTGCATCTAATGCTTTTTTCCCTACTTTTAAAAATTTCTCATTTTCAGAATTTGTATTTTTGCCCACAATAACACTTTCCGACATATCTGTATAAAGACCCCCATAGAAAACTCCGCAATCCACCCCTATTAAGTCTCCATTTTTTAGTTTGTAGCCTGAAGGGATTCCATGAACCACAGCACTATTTGTAGAAATGCACGTAGCGTGTCCGTATCCTTTTACTTTTTTAAAAGCGGGCTCTCCGCCTTTTTCCACAATCAAACGGTCTGCCATAGCATCTATTTCAATTTCCGTCATGCCAGGCTTTATGCTTTTCATTACCTCAAACAAAACATCTGCGAGAATCTTACCGCCCTCCTGCATTGTTTTAATTTCTTCTTTTGTTTTAATATCAATCATTTATATAACTTATTATTTTCCTATGAATCTCATCGATTGAACTCAATCCATCAATCTCCCTTAATAAACCCTGATCCCTAAAATACCTTAGAACGGCTTCCCTGTCCTTATCTTGATTCTCTCTTCTTTTAAGAACAATTTCAGGGTCATCATCGCGTCTACCTCTATATATCATTCTTTTCAACATCTCTTCTTTAGTGATATTCAAATAAAAAACGTGGTCAACTTTAAGCTTTTTGTTAACTAAATAAGCATTAAAAGCATTAAGATCTTCTTGCGTTCCAGGAAAATTGTCCACTATAAAGCCTTTTGGAGTCTCTTCGATTTTATCTTTTAATAGATCAAACTTTAGTTCTATTGGAACATGTAATCCTTTCATGCTGTATTGCTCAAAGCCTTCAATCCCACGCGGATCTTTTTTTTCATATGCTTCTCTTATCAAAGCTCCCATTGAAAATACTGGAAGATTGATTCTCCCGCCAAGCATTTTCGCTTGTGTATCTTTACCTGAAAATGGTGGGCCTGTAAAAATTATGATCATATCTTATTTAAAAACTCCCCTAATCTTTCTTTATAACCATTTTCATCATTACTGTTAATAAAATAATCTGATATTGCCAAACATTTTGCTACCTGAAGACCCGCCTCTTCGTCACCAGTTATTCCTAGATCTCTATAATCAAGTCTATCGAAAAGCTCTTGAGTAAGAACCTCACGATTATTCATATGTTTGACTCTTTCAAATCTAATTTTTCTATCTGCTACTACTCCTAGAAGAGTAAATGAGTCTGTCCTTTTTAACTCTTCAACCTCCCCCAGGTTTCTAATTCCATCGATCACTGCTTTCTCGATCTTATTATTAGATATATGCTCCAGTGCTTTTCTTGCCAAAACTCCTGAGCCTTCCTTTTGACGCCAGAGATTTCCCAAATCTTGAAGATTAAATCTTGTTATCTCTTTTCCTGATTTTAATAAAGCTTCTTCAAGAAAAGATGAGAGAGTAATCTTAATGAATCCTTTGCTTTCAAAAAAAGAAGCTGCAGTCGATTTACCGCTACCAAATGGCCCGGTTATACCTATAATTTGGGTTTCTCCAGTCACTTTTCAATGCTCCTGAGAATTTCTTCAGTGATTTGCTCGATTGAATTTTCACCATTAATTTCCACCAGTTGTCCCTTTTTTCTATAATGCTCAATTACCGGCTCTGTAACCTCATGGAATAATTCAATTCTTTTTCGAAGAGCTACTAATGTATCGTCTTCTCTCTGATCTGTTCTATAAGAAAGTCTCCATAAAGCCTCTTTGTCTGGAACATTAAGATAAATCACTTTATCTATTCCATTCGCAAATGCTTCTGCTTGTGCGGAAGTCCTTGGAAATCCATCCATTATGTAACCCTTTTCATATTCAGGTCTCTTGAGATATTCTGAAACAATCTCAAGCGTAGTATCATCAGGAATTAGCGCGCCTGAGTTCATTACTTCCTTAAGATAACGGCCAATTTTCGTCTTTTCCTTAGCCATTTCTCTAAAAATATGACCGGTCGATAAATACGGTATACCAAGCTTCTCAGAAAGTATATTTCCCTGAGTTGATTTTCCCGCTCCTTGAATTCCAATTAATATTATTTTAATTCAAAATCACCCCTTTAAAGCCCAGTTATTTGCCAGGGATTTACGACCAATACAAGCTATTTTTTCTCGTATCCTTCGTAATTTCTCATAACAAGCTGAGCTTCAATTGATTTTATTGTTTCCAAGACTACGGAAACAACAATTAAAATTCCAGTTCCTCCTAAAATTAACGTCTGCACACTAGTTGCAGAACGCGCCAAGGCAGGAAGAATTGCGACTAAACCTAAGAAAATAGCTCCGGCCAAAGTAATCCTACTTAGGATATAGCTTAGATATTTTGCAGTAGGGGACCCGGGTCTAATTCCAGGAATAAATCCTCCGTATTTTTGAATTTCTTCTGATATCTTTTTAGGATTAAAGACAACAGCTGTATAAAAATAAGCAAATAAAACTACCAAAGAGAAATATGCAATGTTATAAATAGCTCCGTTTGGATTAAACCAGATTGCAATATTGGTAGCAATGTTTCTAAGCATTGGGTTGGTGGAGGCAGTTAGGTAATTAGCAAAAAGACTGGGAAGAAGAATTAAAGAAACAGCAAAAATGATCGGAATTACACCTGCTTGATTTAAGCGAAGCGGTAAGTGAGTAGATTGTCCTCCGTACATTTTATTTCCCCTGACCCGTCTTGCGTAAAAAATGGGAATTTGGCGAGTAGCCTCATTTACGATTACAATAAGGCCTATAACTAAAAGACCCATTACTGCAAATGAGATCGTGCTGAATAAATTTTGGGAAGAGGTGGTAGAAGCGGTTTGGCCCAAGATTACAGGAAGTCTTCCTACAATCCCTGCAAAAATAAGAATAGAAATTCCGTTTCCTACTCCCTTTTCGGTTATTAACTCTCCAAGCCAAACAAGAAACATAGTTCCGGCTGTCATAGTTAAAATAAAAGATGCTACTTGGACTGGACTTTGCAATGAAACAATTCCTTGGCTCTTAAGAAGTGCAAACATCCCTACGGCTTGGACCGCAGCTAAAGGGACAGTTAGATATCTAGTATACTGGTTAATTTTTTGCCTTCCGGATTCTCCTTCTTTCTGAAGCTCTTCAAGCTTTGGAAAAACTAAAGTTCCTAACTGCATTATAATTGAGGCGTTAATATAGGGATTTAATCCTAGAGCCATCACTGAAAAATTGGCCAAAGTTCCTCCGGAAAAAATATCTAAAAGTCCTAAGAATTGGTTTTGAGAAAAGAGGGCTTTAAGTTGTGTAAGATCTACTCCTGATACAGGAATATGAGCAAAAATTCTAAATACTAAAAGAATTCCGGCCGTAAAAAGTATCTTTCGTCTTACGTCTGGCGCCTTAAAACTATTCCTAAATAATCTTAAAAGGTTTTCCATTTATTTCTCGATGCGGCCGCCTGCTTTTTCTATTCTCTTTGCTGCGCTTTTTGATACCGGAAGCTTAATCACTAAAGCTACTGTTAAATCTCCATCTCCTAATATCTTAACACCAAACTCCCTTGCATCATCAGCTTTTACTATTTTTGCTTTAATCAAAGCTTCTAAATCTACTACCTGATTTTTTGTAAGCTTATTTAGATATTTAGTATTTACTACCAATGGTTTTCTAGAGACTGTTTTATTTCTTCCTTTTCCGCGCATATATGGGAGCCTTTTTATTAGCGGCAAAGCACCGCCCTCAAAGAATATTGGAACCTTATTTCTTGCATGCTGTCCCTTTGTTCCGCGTCCGGAAGTTTTTATTCTTCCTGATCCATGACCTTGACCCAATCTCTTTTTACCGGTCTTCTTGATTTTAACCAAACTATTTAATGTCATTATTTACTCCTTTCTTGTTCCCTCTTATGTCTGAGTGATAAAAGTCTTAATGCTTCTATTGTTGCATAAACATTGCTTGCTTGATTTTTAGTGCCCAGTACCTTTGAAGAAATGTTATGAATTCCTGCAGCTGTTACAACACTTCTTACTGCTCCCCCTGCGATTACACCTGACCCCGGAGGCGCCGGCTTAAGCAAAATCTTTGCTGCTCCCAATTTAATATTAAATTCAAAAGGAATAGTTCCATTAGTAATTGGAACTTCTACTAAATGCTTCTTCGCTACAGTTACTCCTTTTCTTATTGCTGAAGCAACATCAGGAGCTTTACCAAGACCAACCCCCACTTTTCCTTTTCCATCTCCAACAACTGCCAAGACTGAAAATCCAATTTTATTTCCGCCTTTAGTTTTTTTAGAAACTCTATTTACTTGAACTATTTTTTCTTCAAATTCACTTTTAGGCCTGTCCATTTGATTTGAAAAACTTCGGTATGCCATTAAAATTCCAATCCTCCTTCCCTAAGTCCATCTGCAACATTTTTAATTCTTCCATGATATGAGTAGCTTCCTCTATCAAAAACTATTTTTGTGATTTTTTTTGCTTTTGCTTTACTTGCTAGAAGCAAACCTAGAGCTTTTGCTCTTTCCGACTTTGTTCCTTCTGTTTTTGCTAAACTTTTCTCAGAAACTCCTATAATTGTTTCTCCTTTTACGTCATCAATAATCTGCGCAAAAATATATTTATTTGATCTATAAACAGAAACTCTTAATCTCAAGCTTTTGGCTTTAATGCTGCTTCTAGTTCTTAATTTTCGTCTTATTTTTTGTGAGTTCGTGTTTATCATATCTTATCCTGAGCTTGCTTGCAGTGAGCTTATCGAACCTGCCGAACGGATTATTTAGCGCCTACTGCTTTAGCAGCTTTTCCTACCTTTCTTCTGATTCTTTCTCCTTGGTATTTAATTCCTTTTCCTTTATAGGGTTCAGGCGGCCTTACAGCCCTTATCCGGGACGCTATATCCCCAACCAAAGCCTTATCAGCACCTGATACTGTAATTATATTTTCTTCAACGGAAAAAGTAATAGTTGAATCTGCATTAATTTTTACCGGGTGAGAAAAACCAACTGAAAGAGATAAAGAGCTTCCGCTGGCTTGGGCTCTGTAACCAACTCCTGATAACTCTAGCTTTCTCTCGAAACCTTTTGTTACTCCCTTTACCATATTAGCAATATTTGCTCTAACAAGTCCGGACAAAGCTTTTGCGTTATCATTATTTTCTGTTTGTTTTACCAAGATTCTTCCCTCTTCAATCGCAACGCTTACTCCATTCGGAATTTTAAAAGAAAGGTTCCCTTTTCCACCTGTTACCTTAATTTCTCCGTTTTCAAGAGTAACTTGCGCACCTTCAACTATTTCAACTGGTTTCTTAGCAATTTTTGACATATTTTTTTATTTTCGAAACTACCAAATCTCGAATAATATTTCTCCTCCCAAATTATTTTTTCTGGCGTCTTGTCCTGTCATAACTCCTTTATTGGTGGACAAAACTACCTTATGTTTTCCGCGTCTCTCAATGTCTATAATAGTTTTCGATGTTTTATAAACCCTAAGAGAAGGTTTTGATACTACAACAAGATCGTTTAGTATTGGATTTCTTTTTTCATACTTAATAACAGCGGTAAGTATTCTCTTGTTTCCATCCTTGCCCTCTTTTATCTCCTCCAAAAATCCTTCTTTCTTCAAAACCTTTCCAATGTCTCTATTGATATTTGAATAGGGAAGAACAACCTGTTTTCTTTTTGCAAGCGATGCATTTTTTATTCTAATTATAAAGTCTGATACTGAATGGTTCATAATAATTTACCCTGAGCCTGCCGAAGGGCTACCAGCTGGCTTTTGTTACGCCTGGTAATTCTCCTTTCAATGCAAGCTCTCTAAAACAAATTCTGCAAGTTCCGAATTTTCTCATATAAGCCCTTGACCTTCCGCAAATATTGCAGATATTTTTATGCCGGACTTCAAACTTCGGCTTCTTTAAATATTTAACTACGTTAGATTTTTTTGCCATATTATTTCTGGAAAGGCATTCCTAAGGACCTTAGAAGTGCCATTGCCTCCTTATTATCTCTTGCTGATGTTACTATGGTTATTTCAAGTCCCTGAACCTTATCAAATTTTGTTTGATCTACTTCAGGAAATACTGTTGCTTCAGGAAAACCCAAAGAGTAATTTCCGCGTCCATCAAAACTTTTCATAGGTACACCTCTAAAATCTCTAATGCGGGGCAAGACTATACCCACAAGTTTTTCATAAAAATCGTACATTCTTTTCCCTCTCAGCGTTACCATTGCTCCGATTTTGTCTCCCTCTCGGAGTTTAAATGTTGCAATTGATTTCTTAGCCTTTGTAACTTTTGGCTTTTGTCCTGTGATTTGAGAAAGAACAAGAACTGCACCTTCAACGTTTTTCTTGTCAGCTAATGCATCTTTTACTCCCACATTGACCACAATTTTTTTAACCCTAGGAACTGCATAGAAATTTTTAATTTCAAGCTCCTTCTGCAGTTCATTAATTATTTTTGTATTAAATTTTGTTGCTAGATTATCCATAGTTATATTTTCTTATTGCACTTTTTGCATATTCTTAGTTTTTCTTTATTCTCAAGCTTATATCCCACTCTTGTCTTTTTATGACAATGCGGACAAATTAAAGCGACACTGCTTGCAGAAAAAGGTTTTGTAATTTCAATGATTTCGGATGGTTTATTCTGCGTCCGGGACTTCATATGTCTCTTATAGAGATTTACTCCAGGAACCAAAACCTTATTCTCTTTTGAATATACTTTTTCAATTTTTCCTTTTTTATCTTTATCTTTTCCTCGGACTATTATTACTTCGTCGTTTCTTTTAAGTTTCATATTATAACACCTCTACAGCCATGCTGGTAATCTTCATAAAACCTCTATCTCTAATTTCTCTGGCAACAGGACCAAAGATACGTGTTCCGATTGGATTTTTATCCTTAGGATTATCAATTAAAACCGCCGCATTTTCTGAAAATCTTATGTACGATCCGTCCATTCTTTTATGTTCTTTCTTGCTTCTTACTAAAACTGCTTTTACAATATCTGACTCTTTAACTTGTCCTGTCGGACTTGCCTCCATGACAACACAATTTAAGACATCCGCAATATAACCGAATTTTCTCCTAGATCCGTTTAGAATTTGAATTACTCTAAGAGATTTCGCTCCTGAGTTATCTGCTACTTTTAAAATACTTCTGTGCTGTACCATGATTCAGTTAATAGTTATTAGTTACTAGTTATTAGTTCAAACTTAGAACTTATAATTTATAACTTATAACT
>CAZSXQ010000019.1:0-10787 GCA_964611415.1 uncultured Gammaproteobacteria bacterium | reverse complement strand
AACATTGTTTTTTGGAAAAGCAGAGTTAGGATTTTATATACCCTGGCCAATGTAAATTCAACCTATCTTCCTCAAGCTCTTGAGGCGATCAAAAAAACCGCAGAAATAGCGCCGACTGACGCAAGCGTACTATATAATCTTGGTGTTATTTATGGTCAGGGCGGAGATACACTTAAGGCTGTCGAGATACTTGAAAAAACCTTAAGATACAAACCTGATTACAGAGAAGCGCATTTCGCACTTGCTCTTTTTTATCACGATCTAGGCGTTAACGATAAAAGCCAGATAACTGACTCTGCCTACCATAATAAAGCCGTAAGTGAATTGAAGTTTATTTTGGAAAAACTTGATCCAACAGACAAACAAGCAAAGGATTCCCTAACCCTTTGGGAAAAAGAAAGATAATTCGCTACTGGACGATCGATTATAGAGGATTCTATCCTCGATTTTCTATCTTCTATCGTCTATTAAAAATTGATTTTGTTATGCTATAATTCAAGATCAATATTTCAATATGACAAAAATAATTAGTGCCCCTGCCGAAATACTTAGTCAAACAGCCAGACCTTTTGATTTTGGAAAGGACAATATTTCGTCTTTGCTTGCAAACATGGAAAACGCTCTCCTTTCCGCAGAGGATCCAAAAGGCGTAGGACTTGCTGCGCCTCAAATCGCAGAAGGGATGAGGGTTTTTATCACAAAACCTACGGATAAATCTAAAATCCAGGTTTTCATTAATCCTCAAATTATAGAAACCAAAAATCCACTTCTGCAAGGCCAGGCCTTGCAGAGTAAAAACAAGCGGCGGGTTAAGAAACTCGAGGGCTGTCTTTCTCTTCCCGCTATTTGGGGAGAGGTACTGCGCGCACCAACAGTAATTCTTTCCTATCAAACAGAAAACGGAAAACCGCAAACTAAAAAATTCACAGGATTTATGTCTACAATTATCCAGCATGAAGTTGATCACTTGAATGGCATATTGTTTCCAAAAAGAGTTCTTGAACAACGCGGACAATTATATAAATCCACGAAAAATGAAAAAGGCGAAGACGAATTCGAAGAACTAAATATTTAATTTCCCCTAACCGCAGCTACCAAATCTCTTACTCGGCTTTTGTCAAAATTTTCCGTATTTGGAATAAGCAGGCTTGATGCTACTAAAAAAGCGTCTGCGTGCCCTATGTATTGGGAAACATTATCTGGACTCACTCCGCTTGCAATTCCCAAGGGATGATCCCCGATTGCTGCCTTCATTATTGATATTTTCTCAGGATTTGCTGCTTTTCCCGTACCTATTCCGCTTGTTGTTACAACATCCATATATTTTGTAGCTAAAACTGCTGAAAGGGCCAAGTCCCCAGCATTAACATATCTTTGATATTTGAAAGCTACCCCTCCAAAATACAAGCCATTCCATTTGCTTACCTCCCTAGCTCTTTTAATTTCTTCTGCTTCAATTTGTTCATCAAGCCATTCCTCAATATGCGCATTATCCGTCCATACACCAGAGACACCACTGTCTAAATTTTCAAAAACCCTAACTGATGGTAAATCCAAATAGTTAATTCCTAAAAACCACGTCCCAAATCCCTCCCTCACTGTTCTATGCACTTCCAAAAGCTCTTGGTGGGTGGCTCTTTGTTCCATGCTTATGAGAAAAACTCCATCACATCCTTCCTCTTTTGCTATTTCCGCGTTAGCTAAAGCCTGTTCAGGAGTCTGAACATGGACTACTGGAAGAATTGCGTGTCTATTTTGAAATACTTCTTTAAAGCCTAACATTTAATTAAGCTTATATCACAAGGCTCGTCTAATTGTAAATATGATATAAATAGCTATATGAAAATTGTATTTTTTGGCTCACGTCATATCCACGAAATAGTAAAACAGCTTAATATCAGCTTTGAGCTACAGCTTGTAGTAACAACTGACAAAAACATGGTTTTGTATTGTACGGATGAAGATATTCCTTTTGCTCAAATTTTAAACCTTGATGAAAAAGCAATTCAGGAAATAATAAAACTTGAGCCGGACCTAGGAGTTGTTGCAGACTTTGGTTTAATTATCCCAAAAAAATTGATAGATGCCTTTCCGCATGGAATCATAAATGTTCATCCTTCACTCCTACCGAAATACAGAGGCGGAACACCTGTACAAAGTGCGATATTAAACGGAGAAACAGTGACAGGAATTTCTATAATTAAAATAGATGAGGAACTGGATCATGGACCAATTCTTTACCAAGAAGAATACCAAATTAAGCCAGACGACTCTACGGATAAACTCCTAATAAATCTTTTTAAAAGATCGGCTGAAGTTCTTCCGGATCTTATTGAAAAGTATGCGGATGGAGAAATCAACTTAATACAGCAGGATGATAAAAAAGCGACATATACTAAGATTCTTAAAAAAGAAGATGGGTTTGTGGATATTAATAACCCTCCGGAAAAACGAAAACTCATAAAAATGATAAACGCCCTTAATCCTTGGCCTGGAGCTTGGACCAAATATCGCTTAACAAACAAAGAAGTAATCATCAAACTTCTGCCAAGCAAACAAATTCAGGTGGAAGGAAAAAAGCCTATGAGCTATAAAGATTTTATGAATGGTTATCCTAACGGACAAGAATTTCTGAAGAAATTAAATTTGAACTAGAGGCTAAAGGCCTAAAATGCCGAGGGCTACTCCCACAAGATTTGAAATAAGCTCCCCTAACGAAAACCCGCCTATTGGCACCATTAGTAAGAAAAATATTATAAAAAATCCCACGGATCCTAATGCTAAATACGACTTTGCTGTGTTTTCCGGAAGAAGAAGAGAAAAAACCTTTGATCCGTCCAATGGCGGAATTGGGAGTAAATTAAATATTCCAAGAAGAAGATTTAGCTCCACTATTCTAAATATAATAGTAAGAAGTACAGGGCTTGAAATAAAATCGGCACCAAACTTAAGCACTAACGCAGCAAGTACGGCAATTAAAAAATTGGTAGCGGGTCCTGCCAGAGACACAATTGCCATATCTTTCCTGCCATCTCTTAGATTAAATGGATCCACCGGAACCGGCTTAGCAGCTCCAAAAACTACAGGTGAACCTGAAAGAAGAAGGATTGAAGGTAAAAGTACACTCATAAGAGGGTCTATGTGAGGAATTGGGTTGAGGGTAAGTCTGCCAAGTAACCTTGCTGTCGGATCCCCCATCCTATCTGCTACCCATCCGTGAGCTACCTCATGAAGTATTGCGGAAAAGATTAAGATTATTAAAGAGATGAGGGCAAAGGTTAAATCCATAAATTTAATATTATCAAAATCATTGAGTTTGGGAAAGCTTTTTTGTATAATGATTGCCTATGGCTTCAGGATATAGATGTGCAAATTGCGGAAAAGGCATTATGGTAGGGCATAACGTCTCTCACGCCAAGAACAGAACCAGGAAGGTTTTTAAACCTAACCTTCACCCTGCAAAAATAACAGCTGACGGCACGACAAAAAGAGTAAGACTTTGCACCAAGTGTTTAAGAGATTTGAGAGGAAGATCTCCCAGAGCTAAAAAAGCCGCAGCTCTTCGCGAAACTTCCTTACAGGATAAACAGAGTAAACAGACAGAAACGATTTCCTCAATTGCACCAACCGCCGCAGGTCTCGCCTAAAATCTCCTGAAAAACTTGAAATAGTCTCCACGCTTTATTTATTTGCGTCTTAGCTTCGCAAGGTCTCTCCTTGCGAAGCTAAGATCCATTTGCTATAATAATATTATATGCCCGCAAAAAATGCTATAAAACTATATTTAGAAAATGGTTACTACCATCTTTATAATCGTGGTGTTGAAAAAAGAAAAATATTCCTAGATGAACAAGATTACTCTGTTTTCCTATCCTATCTTAAGGAATACCTACTCCCAAAAAACGAAAAAGAACTCCAAGAAAGACTTTCGGATCCAAGCGCTTCATCAAAAGAAAAAGATAAGATATTGAAACTTCTTCGCATGAACAATTTTTCGGATGAGATTGCTCTCCTCTCCTACTGTTTAATGCCAAACCACTTTCATTTTTTTGTTAAGCAGAAAAATCCAAATATCATAGATAAATTTATGAATTCTTTGTGTACGAGATATACAATGTATTTTAATAAAAAATATGAAAGGGTCGGATCTTTATATCAGGGAGTTTATAAGGCTGTACTTTTAACTACTGAAGCACAATTTCTGCATCTTTCACGCTATATCCATAAACAAGCACTAGCTTCGCAAGGGGAGGCCTTGCGAAGCTACGAGGGACAACCTTCTTCTTATCCGGAATACGTTGGTAACCGAAAAACTGAGTGGATAAAACCAGAGGAAATATTATCTTTTTTCTCTAATAAGCTCCCTTCTCTCTCTTATGAGGCTTTTATAAAACAAGAAGATGATTACGAACAAATCAAAAATATAACTTTAGAAGAAAATTGACCTCATTTAGCTTCTGCAAGGCCAGGCCTTGCAGAGATTGGAGCAATGGTTTGTTTTGCTAAATCCCCTCTTGACATATCTTCCATAGAGGATTATACCTAAAGTATATAGGTTAGTAGACCTTTTAATATAGTTTATTTATCTAAACTATATACTTTAATTTAGCTTTGAACGGCTAATGTTTTTTGTTTTTAAATTTAAACTATGGGCTTGACAAGATAATTAGTATAGTGTAATATACCATTGAATATGTCACCCGAAGCACACATACCTGAAGCTAGACCCGGAGGAACAGCTCGCCCAGATGCTGCAACCCAAGCTTCTTTTGCAAATCTTGTCATGAGCCGCGGAGCAGTAAGTGAACTTATAGGAGATACTGTTCCCTTCCGTGTTGCGGAACCTCAAGGAAATCCCTTAGATGAACCTGTTGTTCTGGATTCCAATGTAACTGATATTACTCAACTTCTACCCCAAACTTCTCTCGGAGACTCATCTCATGGCTTACACAGAAGTCGCTTATCAGGAGTCAGAGGGAAAGCTGCCGCAGGAATTGCAGTAGCAACGGCCTTTGCCGGAATAGGAACAGCAGCTGCTCCCGCACAAGCTAATAGATTTCTTGCAACAGGAGGCACACAAAGCCCAGAGTGCATAGATGATGGCGCGGTCTATGGTTTTAAGGTAGAACCTCAGATTGCAGTTGTGGATCCTAATGCCCAAATAGCTTCAGTCGCCCAACCAGAAACAGATGAAGTTGCCACTGCTGATCAAGAATCGGAACAAGAGGAGATATTTATAGCTAATCTTCCAGATGGCAACCGCCTTATTGCTGTTATCGCCCCACCCTGCCCAACACCAGAACCTACTCCAAAATACGATGTATCACTTAGCGGTGTGGATTTATTGAATTCAATCATTGCTGATAATCAAGATAAAAAAGATATTGAAAAAACATCTATTTCAGATATAGAAAATAAAATTGACGATATGTGGGGAAAATATAAAGATGCTTTTTCAAATGTTCGTGGAATTGATGATGCAACTGTTGATAAACAATATTTTAAATGGTGGCTCAAAGCCATGGAGACCGGTCATCATCCAAATGACACTAAAAAAGTTATAAAATCTTATACTGAACAAAATATAATTGATAATAGAATTAGATATTCAGCGTCTTCAGTCATAGAAACACTTATTGTATATCAAAATACCCCTGATCCTGATGCTAGATTTGCTATAGCTGAATTATTAGACTTAGAACGAAATTACGCTGTAAGAGGGGTAAATCCTGCAGAATGGGAAAAGGCAAATACATCATTTACAGATACAGTTAATAATTTAATAATTGTTAATAAGGCACAATTACCCTCATCGAATTAGATTTATCTAAATTGACATTTCTACATAGTTATTGTTAAGCTTTCTTTATGAAGTATAAAAAAAAGCTGATCCTAATTCCAATATTTATAGCTATAATAATCATCTTAATCACTTCAATATTTATTCTATATTTAAATTCTTCCTCTCAGCAATCCAATGATAAAACTACATTACTGATAACAAAAGCTAATTCCATGCTTAATGAAACAAAAAAAGAAAGCATACCTGAACCTATCAAAATTAAATTTGATGAACTAATGATAAATAATCAAGATAGTAAAGAAAAATACGAAAAACTTTTAGAAATAACTGCCTATTTTCATTTCGTATACACCGATTCGAATGATCCTAAGGCAAAAAAATTTATTGAAGGTGAATTAAGTAATTATGCTCAAAAAAACTTTCCGAAAAACTTTAATCCCGAAGATTTTATTGCTGGATGTTCAGACCCAACATGTGGTGAACAAGTAACCCCAGAATTAAATAAAATAATCGACGATATTAAAAAAAACAGTGGATTAACAGAAGATGAATACGATTCTATCTTATATAATCTGAGATTAGCTGCATACATTCCCAATGAAGGGAATGATCAAAAAGATAAAACTTATGGGTTCAGCCTTGCCTATTGGCAGTTGGAGCAATATGGTACTCTAGAAGCGTCAAGATCTGCGAATTTAATTAAAAACTACTTTGAAAATCGATATAAAATAGATTTATATATACTCGAATAAATGAAGAATTTTATTATTTTTGGTATAGTCATTTTTTTGACATTATTTACAGCAAACGACGTATATGCGAATCATGATTCAAGTGCTCCACCATGCTACCATGATAATATAATTATAGATTATTATTATAGTAACAATAGAAGTAATATAATTTGGCAAGTAGGATATTACTTAACAAGTAGCCTAGGTGAAAGAGATGAAAAAAAACACATATCTAGAACATGGAAAATTGATATTAATAATACTTCAGGAAATTATGGAAATAGATGGGAAAGACCACCTACTATACAACTAAACAATACAACTAGTGAAATAAGAAACGTTGATGGTCCATATGCAATAACATGGAGCACTGCTTGTGTTGACCCTAGGGTACGTGCTGACTATGTCCCAGAACCTAGATCATGTAATGACTGGTATTATACGGGGGCAATTAATATAACTGCGAGTTCAAGTAATTCCAATGGAATATTTACAAATGCAGCTGAAAATCAGTATTCAAACTCTGGTGGTGGTACATTAAGATTCCTAGGTTGGGGTGATAATTCTAACTGCCCCCGTTCTTGTAACCCAGATAATACCTGCTCTGCAAGTCAGTGCGGAACTGTAGGAAATGGGTGCGGAGGTACTAAAAACTGTGGTGGTTGTCCGGGAACTCAGGTTTGCGACAATAAGAAATGTGTCCAAAATTTCGGCTGCAGACTAAATGACAATGGCAATCCTGTCTGCGCACAAAAACAATGCCAACTTGGGAACACAGACTGTTATGCTACGAATAGCTGTGGAAGCGGATGCTCAGGAGGTATCGGAGGGAAATTATACATAGATGGAAAAGCAAACGGAAAAGAAAATAATCAATTTGATCCGGGTGAGGGATATTCTTTTGATAGCGCTGGCGATGGACCCAAAGTCCAAAGAGGGACTATCAATAACGGTAATTTTAACGTAAAGGACACCAAGAATCCTGATCCTGATTACAATTTTGGAGGACTCCTGAAATCAAGTGATCATGATATCCGTGTCATAAACTTTAAGGGTGCCAGACTTAACCTAGAGACAGATAACCCCAGAAGAAATATCAATGTTCCAAATAGCAATGTCAATTTCAGATTTAGCTTTAAGAAATTCAGGGTGTTTGGCAAAGTTTGGTGGGATCCCAATGGAATTCCAGGAGATTCAGATGATAAGCCGTACGTAAATCAGGGAAGCATTCCCGGAAAAATAGTAAAAGTATGCGTAGTCGGCCAGGGATGTGACGATACTGATCCTGGAGGAACAAATGCAGGAGAATTTAATATTACAGGTGTCCCCACTAATCTCGCAGATGCGGGAGCCAGGTACACAGTAAGAGTATCTGAGTTTAAAGCAGCTCATAACGTAGAAAATAATAGCCAAATAAAATATATTCAAACTAGCAATCAACGGGTAGACTTTTATATAACTACTGACGGACCGCGCGTATATGACATTGGAGGGACAGTTTATCTAGACGACGGGGATAGAGTTCTGGATCCGGGAGCTGGTGCCAACCGGGACAAACCCTATAAAAGGTCTAGGGCCCGGATAGAGCTAGAGCCAAGTACGAGGGAAGGTGTTTCAAGCAGAACTAGCGGAAAGTACAATATTCCGGACAATCCTGCAGGAACTTACACTGCAACTCTTACAGGAGGTCTTAGTGCCGGATTTGCAGTAGTGCCAGGCCTTGGAAGCAGAAGCGTTACGGTAGGGCCTAATAGAACAGGTGTAAACTTTTTAGTGGAAAGAGTTAGTACGCCTACTAAGGTAATCACGGGAGGAATTTTTATTGACGAAAATGGAAATGGAGTTAAAGACTGCATTGACCCAGATGATCCGGCAAACTGCACGGACTCATACTTAGCACCTAACTGGTCTGGACAAAGAGTAACTCTTAATCCGGGAAATGTTAGTAAGAACGGTCCTGATGCTGCTGACGGAAATTATGCCTACAATACTCTTACTGGATCAAGCTACACAGTTAATTTAAGCAGAACCGGTACTGGATTTACCAGGACTTACCCTTCTCTTGATCCCTACACTATTACTAATCTAGGGAATTCTGCTACCTGCAGTGTCACTCCCGCCTCTTCTAATGCAGAATGTACTGCCACAGGAGACGTAGTAAATGCTGACTTTGGGATAACTCCTTCTACCCCGCCCGCGAGTCCATGGATTCAGGGAACAGGCGGAGACATGAGATCAGACCAAGGATTTGACGTCACTATTCCAAGCGGACAGTATATGTCCATAACGGCAGGCTCTCTTGCCTCCCCCGGCATAATTTTTAATTTTGACGTCAGCGGAAGCTTCAGCACCAAAGGATGGCATGCGGATGATAGCGGTTACGAAGGAAAAACCGTTAAAACTTCATATGCATCTGTAATAAACGCTATTACCAGATCAGAATCTAGTGTTTACGATTTCTTTGGAGATACTGACTCACCATGCGCAGGTACAGCTCCTAACTGTACTCTTGGCGCCTCAGAAGCTGAAGGATTTTTTCAGCATACAGGAGACATTAATCTCACAGCCGTTAGCAATAGCTTTACGGCCGGAAGAGACTATATCTTCTTGGTTCAAGGAAATCTTAATATAAACAGTAATATTACTGTTCCTCCGGGAGCGACGGCAATGTTTATCGCTTCAGGAAATATTACAGTTGCCGCAGCAGTAACTAACATAGAAGGTATTTACTCTGCAAATGCTGACTTCATAGTCCAAAATAATGCAGGGAATGCTCAATTAGTCGTAGGAGGGAGTGTTATAGGAAATGCTTTAAGTGACCCAGCCAACACAACTCCATTCATAAATAATAGGACCATGGGAGGAGCCAATGGCACTACTCCATCGGTGAGGTTTATCTATAGACCTGACTTCGTACTAAATGCGCCAAGTCTTATTAAAGGATCTAACTATAATTTCACTGAAGTTGCACCCCCAGGCACTAAACCGTAGCGCCAACTACTAACAACTGAGACGGTCAAAATTGACCTCTGACTGCTGACTAATGACGACTAAACGCTGAGACGCTAAGGCTCTAACAACTAAGACGTTGGTACTCTGACTAATGACTACTGACGGGATTTGAGGAATTTAGAAAGGCCACCCAGTTGTTTTGAAACAGATTCATATTTTTCTTCAAGGGTAATAAATTCACTTTCCTTAATAAGCCTTAGGTCTTTAGCAATTTCTAAACAGGCTATTGTTTCATCTACGGATCCGAGCGATATCGCTATAAAGCGGTTAAAATCTTTGTCTGATTGTTTCGACGATCCTTCTGCAAGATTCAGAACAACCGAGAGCGAGCTTCTCCTTATTTGATCTATTAAGTAATGATATTTAGACGTAAACTTATCAGTTAATAGAAATATTTCTAGATGTAATCTTTTAGCATCTTGGTAAACTTGAAATTTTCTAAACCTGAAAGCCACGCGTTAAGTATAACACGACTACTTACTCCTAACTTCTGAGACGCAAGCTTTGATTTTTGATTTGTTAGCGATTATTAGTCAGTAGTCAGAGCAAAGCGTCTTAGTAGTCAGCGGTTGCTGTTATCACACCTTGTCAAGTTGACAACTACCCCCTATCAAATTATAATCTTGATGCTCTTTGATACTCGGGAGGATTATGATTTTTCCTCTATGTTAGTTTCCTTGAGGTAGTCTCGGTCAAACGAGGCAACGAGGCGGACGTTCTGGTTAATTTAGGTTAGCCGGACAGCCTTCCTGTTTTGCTCAAGGGGAAAACGATAATCCATCTTCGGTATCAAAGGCAGTATTTATTTTTTAATCTGGGGTCTTATTTAGGAGTTATTTGAGTTTTTCAACCTCTTTGTGATCTGTTTTCTTCCTACATTTCTTGCAGTACTTCTTAAGCAGGAGTTTGGCTTCCGTATTTATCTTATTTCTTTCCGTGATGTAATTCACGCGCTTACAAATGCTGCATTTTAATCCGAAATTTTGTCTGTGTTCACCTTTTGCCATAAAATTTTTCCTTTAAGGTTACAATTATATCTGAAATCTAGGCTAAAATCAAAGACTACTGAGCCGGCTGTGGGAATCGAACCCACGATCTAGTCATTACCAATGACTTGCTCTACCACTGAGCCAAGCCGGCGGGAAAGTGCTGAGTGAGAGATTTGCACTCCCGTAGGCCTTCCGGCCGCGTGATCTACAGTCACGAGCGATTGACTACTCCGCCAACTCAGCAAGATA
>CAZSXQ010000018.1:0-12015 GCA_964611415.1 uncultured Gammaproteobacteria bacterium | reverse complement strand
TAAAGGCTGAGGTCGCGGCAGCTGTTCTGCTCTGGGAGCTTGTCTTACTGCGCCATTTCTAAGGAGTATCCCCGCCATTTCAAATGCCAAAGAACTTGTTCTTGGACTTTGGAAATTTACTGTGGCAAAAATAAGTCCGCTCATTAAATTCTGGGAGATATCCGGATCCATTGGGTAACCTAGAGTCAAAAGTATATTAGCAACTTGCTCAGAAACTGAGGAAGCACCTTCGCCCATAATAACTACCTCTCCAAATCCTTCATTATTGCCAATCCTATCAATATTTACGATTGTTGTATCTTTTAATCCTTCTATACTAAACATTGCTGAAAGATCAGATAATCTTTTAACTCCTACTGTTATAAGTACTTGGGGTACGTCTCCAGCGCGTTTGAAAAGTACATTTTTTTCTCCGAATGAAAGAGCCTGATCCTTAGGCTTTACTATGATATTTAAAAATCCGCCTTCGAGAGTATATGAGACTTTTCCGATTTCATCTTCCTGATAGGGGAAAGAAACAACTAAATCTCCGGTTTTTGACTCGTAATTTGGTCTTACTTTGTCTATTCCGATCAGATTTGAAACTTCTACAAGAGGTTGTTTTTGCGAGATAATAGAAACATTCTTTCCGCGTGATGTTAAGGTAAGATACAAAGCTAAAGAAGCTCCCATTTCATCAAGTGTGTAGGTTTGTCCCACAACAATTACGTAGGAACCTTCTTTTTCGAATATTTCTCTTAATCTTTGTGAATCCATAATTCCAGCCTAGTTATTAGTCCTTAGTTATAAGTTATTAATTTAAAACCAAACTTAGAACTCATAATTTATAACTTGTAACTGTTATGTGCTATAGGCTTAATTTAGCTATGGCATATTACCATATCGCCTATAGTAAAGTCAAGAGCAGGACCAACAATTATTCCCGCCTCCTGGCCGGCTTCAACTTTGGAGGCTTGATCTTTACCTTGTCTTACGGAATTGATATGGCCTTCGCCAACTACTTTATCCCCACGCTCAATTCTGACCTTATCTCCCTTAGCAACTCTTCCCTCTAGCACCTTAATTCCCATAACTATCTGTTTTTCATAAGGGAAACTGGCTAAAATCTGAGCCACGCCATAAACTTCTTCCATGAGCGAAAGTTCTTTACCCTCAACTACATCCGCTATTTCATCTAACATTTCATAGATTATGTTGTAATTTTTGACCAATACTTTTTCAGTTAAAGCTAGCTTGGCAACGTCCGGCTTAATTTTAATACTAAAGCCTAAAACGAGAGCGCCTATTGATTTTGCAAGTAAAACATCTGCAGTAGTAACATCTCCTGTTTTTTTAAGGATTACATTTATTTTTGATGGAAGCGATGCGTAAATAGCCTCAACTGATCCAAGAGTATCTGCAACAAGAATAATTGAAACTATCCCTTCTTCATTCCTAACCGGTCTTTTTTCCGTCTTTTCTTCTTCTTGTTTTTCAGTACCTTTATAAACGACACTTCCCACTTCAGGAGCGCGTTCTAATCCTAAAATTTCAACTGCGTCTCCAACTGTCGCCGTCTGAACCTGTTTTCCTGAATCTGTAATCAAGCTTCTGACTTTTCCCGTAACTTCACCTGTTGTAATTTCATCTCTGACTGTAATTCTTCCGTTTTTTATAACAGCTGTTGCTTTGGCTCCTGACTTAGGATCCTGCTTTGATTCAATTACGATTGCTTTTAAAGGAGAGGTTGGACTTATATCTGAAGGTTTTGAATGCATGTCATCTACAAGTAAAATAAGATCCAGAAGTTCCTCCATGTTTAGCCCGGTTTTAGCGCTGACTTCAATTACCGGCACGTCTCCGCCATATCCTTCAAGAAGAACTTCTTCAGTCATCAATTGCTGTTTTGCCTTGTCCGGATTCTTCTGGTCAGCGTCTGATTTTGTCAAAGCTACAATGTATGGAACACCTGATGCTTTAAGAAGACTAATGCTTTCTTTTGTCTGAGGCATGACACCGTCAACTGAAGAAACGACCAAAATTCCTATATCTGCAGCTTGAGCTCCCCTTCCTCTCATTTTCGAAAAAGCCTCATGCCCCGGGGTATCTATAAAGGTTATTTTTCGTTTTACGCCTTCGTGTTCTATCTCTACACTTGAGGCTCCGATTTTCTGGGTAATTCCGCCGTGTTCTTTTGCAGCTACTCCGGTTTTTCTAATGGTGTCAAGAAGTGTAGTTTTACCGTGATCTACATGACCAAGTACTGCGACAACAGGAGGGAAAAGTTCATTTTTTGATTTATCTTCCATATATTATTTAAACTCGAATATCGAATATCGAAGCTCGAAACAATATCAAAATTCAAATGTTCAAAATTATTAAACATACGTTTCGGATTTCGCGCTTCGTGTTTCGGATTTTCTACTCATTTTTGTCCGGGTTTCCTGGATTTATTGGTTCAATAACTGATTCTTCTTCTGCTACTTCAGCGGGGGGCGTAGCGGGATCTTTTGGATTATTTGCTTCTTCAAGCTCCTTTGCTTTTTCAGCTGTTGCTAAATCAGCTTGTTCCGAACCTGATTCAACTTCCGAAGCTTTGGCGGAGGAGGGTTTTTTATCCTTTTTCTTGGTTTTAGTTTTTTTTACTGGCTTAGATGAAACTGTCTCTGGTTCAACAGCTGCTTCTTTTGCTTCAACTTCTTCCTTTGGCTCGCTGGAGCTTTCAACGGAGGTGGCTTCTTCTTTGATTTCCTCTCCCTCAATTTCAATTCTAAAACCGGTTAATTTCGAGGCTAATCTTACATTTTGTCCGTCTTTTCCAATCGCTAGCGATAATTCTTCCTGGGGAACAATAACGCGTGCTGTTTTTCCTTCCTCATCAATCTCAACTTTTATATTTTTCGCTGGAGAAAGAGCCTGCATAACATAATCTTTTGGATTATCCTGCCACTGAATAATATCTATTTTCTCAAGACCATTAAATTCTTGAATGATAGCCTGAACTCTTACCCCTTTTTGCCCTACGCATGAACCCACCGGATCAATCCCGGCCTGATTAGAATAAACCGCGATTTTTGCTCTATTTCCCGGCTCTCTCTCAATAGCTTTTACCTCAACTGATCCCTGGGCCACTTCAGGAACTTCCCTTTTTAGCAAACCCTCGAGCAAGCCATTGTCAGCCCTAGAAACCAAAACTTCTTCTCCTTTTGGTCCTTCATGAATTTCCTTTAAGAACACTGCCATTCTCTGATTTAGGTGGTATTTTTCGTTAAGGATCTGCTCCTGAGGAGGCATGACTCCCTCTGCTTTTCCTACGTCTACTATTATATTTGGACCTGCAAATCTAAGAACCATCCCGTTAACTATTGTTCCTATCCTAACTTTATAGTCCGTAATGATGGCTTCTTTTTCTTTTTCGCGGATTTTCTGAAGGATTACTTGCTTAGCGGTTTGTGCGGCGATTCTTCCGAATCCGGGAGGGGTAACATCTTTTTCGTTATGATATATCTTAGCTTCGCCCGAGTTTGAATCCAGAGTTGCTGTAAACTCTTCAACTACAGTATCAGGGTGATCTTTTCTGTAGGCCGCCAAAATAGCGTTTTGGACTGTTTCCAAAACTACTGAGGGGTCAATTCCCCTCTCATTTGCTACCTGATTTAGTGCTAAAGCGAACTCGCTTCTTTGAATTGCCGGCATTGTGAACACAAGTATAGCAGATCTTGAGCCTAGCTTCAAGGTTAAGAGGAGTTGTTTATGATAATATTTAAAGACTCATCAAGCGTTATTGTCACCTGATTCCCTCTGATAATCTCACCCGTCAGCAGTCTTTTAGCAATAATGTCTTCTATGTTGTTTTGTATATAACGCCTAAGAGGACGCGCTCCAAATTCTTCATTAAATCCATCCTTTGCTATCTTATCTGTAACTCTGGGATCAAATGAAAGAGTTATGTCTGATGCTGACATCTTAACAATTAGCTCCGTTAGAATAAGCTGTACTACCTGTGCGACTTCGGTAATATTCAGAGGCTTAAAGATAACTATTTCATCAAATCTGTTTAATAACTCAGGCTTAAGAATCGCTTCTCTTTGAAGGAAATCCAAAAGCATTTGATTAGAAATCATAGTGTTATTTTTAAGACTCTCTCTTATAAACTCAGACCCTGCGTTACTGGTTGCTATAATAATTGCATTTGAAAAAGATATAGTTCTTCCCTGATTATCAGTAAGCCTTGCGTCCGCTAAAACCTGCAAAAATAGGTTCAAAATCCTGTTATTTGCCTTTTCAAACTCATCTAAAAGAATTAAAGAAAATGGATGCGAAAGAACATCGTCCAAGAAACTTCCTGCACCGGAATTAAGCATTTTTTCGACTGATTCATCTGCTGAGTATTCACTCATATCCACTCTTATAATATGAGCCTCTCCTCCAAAGTAAATTTTAGATAGAGTTTTCGCGGTTTCGGTTTTTCCTACTCCAGTGGGTCCTAAAAAAAGAAATGAGATAGGTTTTTCGCGGGTAAGTCCTGCTCTTATTCTTCTCATAGCTTCAGAAACGGCGCTTACCGCTTCGTCCTGACCAATAATAAATTTGTGCATTTCGGTTTCCATATTAAGAAGAAGCATTCTTTCATCTCTAGTCGGCTCTCCCACCGGAACATGTGTTTTTTGTGCCATTTTTGATAAAACATCATCTTCTGTCACAATTTGATTGCTTCCTTTTGATAATTTGACGCTATTTGATGCATCATTTAAAAGCTCCACCGCAGTACCCGGTAAAACTGCATTCAAATCATATTTATCCGCGTATTGAATAGCCGCGACAACTGCTTTATAACTTAGCTGGGTTTTGTTTTGCTCTTCAATTTCGTCTGTTTTTTGGAGCAACATTTTTAAAGCCATGTCTTCAGAAGGCTCTTCAAGAGTTATTACCTGGAAAACCTCCTTAAGGGTATTGTTTTCAAAGAACTTTTTATACTCCTCTTTATTCATGGTGGCAATAATCGGCATTTTTCCGTCTTTTAGATATGGGAAAATAGCGCCTGAGAGATCTATGTTATAAGAAGAGGAGCCAAGTAAATTCTGAAATTCAGGAATATATAAAACTACATTTCCTGAGTGTTTTACCTCGCTAATTATTGCCTGAAGCCTTGTCTCTAGGTTTGATCTGTTTTCACTACCTGCAACCAACGGCCCTACGTTTACCTCCAAAAACCTTCTGTGATTTAATTTTTTAGGAAGCAGTGCTTCATAGCTTTCATAAATAAAGTTTTCTACCAAATTATCTTTCCCTGTTCCGGTCTCACCCACCAATAAAACGTTATTGTATTGATCTCTTTGCATTGCTTCTAAAAGAATCTCATATTCCCTCTCTCTTCCCTCAATTAAAGCCTTCTTTTTAATACTTGAGAAGGTTAGGTCCCGGGTATAGTTTTTAGTCTCGGGCGTCCATCCCCAAACGAGTGATTCACCGAATCCAATTCCGACAAATCTAGCTTTAACTTGAGATGGTTTATCTTCCTCAAATACAATTCTTGTCCATAAGTTAATGTTTGAAAGATCTTCTTCTTTTAATTTATTTGCAAATAATAAATTGGTCCTACTTTCAGTCAAAAGCAAATATGCTGTAAAAATATCTGAAGTGGTTACATATTTTCCGTGGGATTTTTTTGCAATTTCGAATGCAGATCTGGCTAAATCTTCAGGGGTAACAGGAAAAATCTGTACATCTTTTTTCTCTATTGCTAATTTTTGAAGAAAAAATTTAATCTGAGGAAGTTTAAGTATAAATGTTAAAAATTCTTTTGTATTTTTCTTGAAAAAAATTGTTTCCAATGCCTGTTTGGTAAAAGTGTCTAAAATTAATTTGGGATTCTCTCCAACAGAAGAAATAGGTTCAATTTTCTCTAAGCTAAACCTTATAAAAATCTCAATTATTATAAAAAGAGATACCGAAACAATCGGCCACCTCACGAAATTTCCGAGAAATAGGTTATAAAAAAAGTAAATGAGGAGTGCGTTAATGAGTACCACCCTTAAAAGGAGTGAAAATCCTGAGTTATAAAAAATTGTTAATCTTAATTTTTCGTTCATCATATGATGATTTTTCATTATTTAATAAAAAGTATTAAAAAAGTAAGTACCGGCCAAGCGAGAAATAGAATTAAAAAAGCAACTTCAAGAATAATAATTGCCCCATATATCACTAGGTCAAAGAGAATAAGGGCTGTTTTTACAAATATTCCCATTACTATAGAAAAAAATACCAAACCTTGCCTGTATTCATTTTTTAGAGGCTTAAAAAATGTTCTAATCATTAAAGGAAGTGACAATATCTGAAGTGATGCGTGATTTAAGGAGAAAAAGAATTTAACCAAACGTAGAGGCGCCTCTAAGTACCAAAATTTAAAAAACAGAACTGGCAGGGACAGATACAGATTCATAACTAAACCCTAAATACTAGACGCTAAACCCTAGGGCAATTTAAGTATAGAAAGTGGGAAGCGGAATTACAAATTGGGATTATTCGGCAGTTGTAGGAATTGGAGCGGTAGTAGGAGTTTTAGTCGGCATGCATTTTTTATTACAAGCTTTTCTGGCCAATTCATATGCTTTTGCGATAGGCAGGCACCTTCCTTCGGTTTTTGTTTGCTCGACACTTCCGGATACACCATCTTCACATGTGTATGTGTATGATTTAAAAATATTGTTGCTTTTCCCCTGAGTGCTGTCGCAGATTGTACTAGCGCTGAATGCAGTAACTCTGTTACATGGAGGTTTGGGACTTGGCTTTGGAGTTATGGAAGGCTTTGTTCTTTCTCCAAGACCAAAGAAGCTTGAATCTTTTACTCCTAAAACATTTTGTCCGCCGCTGCTTCTTACTATGATAAAAGCTGCCACAAAAACGGGAATAATTATTAATAAAACTTTAGGCCATGAGGTGAGAGACTTTGAACTTTTTACTCTTCGACTTCTTTTAGGCATTAACTAATTAATGACACTTAAAATTTATCTTGTCAAGCTATTCTTTATTTTATGGATTAAATTGAGGCCATGTTGTTGAGATCAATTCGGGATCAACGCTTGCCATACGGCGCTTCATCTCGTCCGAATAAAATTGTTGACCCACTTCATCTGCAAATAATTTCCCGGTATAAGTTAGGCTAATCATGTCACTATTTATAGTTATTAATCCAAGCGAGACTAATCTTTCCCAATCTTCCCTAAATTGCCCTACCGCATCCACTCCGTAAGTTTTTTCAAAGATTCTTCTATCAATACCCATTTTTATTCCCAGCATAATAGTCCTTCTTAAAGGTTCATCTCCTTGTAAATGCTCTCCTCTCCAGACGGGAAATTTACCTTCACGAACTGACTCTTGGTATCTAGCTGTATCATTTACGTTGTAGTATTGCCATCCGCCTACGTAAGAATATGCAGAAGGTCCAATGCCTAGTAATTCAGTTTCGTCACTTCTTCTCCAGTTATGATCCTGATATTGATGGAAAAACTTAGGATCTTTTATAAACCAATCTGCAGGATTTTGTGTGTATCCGAGCTGGCCTTCCATATATTCAAAATTCATTGCATGCATAAGAAGCAGTTCGTCGTCTGTTGGAAATGAACCAGGATCTTTTCTCCATAACTGATATTCCGGAGTTCCCCTCTTTAACCTAAGGAAATAAAGCGTTGCAGAATCTGGTTGAAGATCACCAAGTACTTGTAAATTTTCTTCCCATTCCGCAACGCTTTGACCTCTTAACCCATAAATTAGATCCAGATTTATAATGCCAAAACCTACGGACCTAGCTCTCTCGTACGCTTCAATCGCCTCTCTTGCGGTATGTCTTCTATTTTCCCTATCGAGAACACGATCATTAAAGCTTTCCACTCCTATATTGACTCTATTTACTCCATGAGAACGCAAAACTGACAAACGCTCTTCATCAGAACTCTCTGGATGAACTTCATAGCTAAATTCTATTCCTTCAGGCACCGATATTAAACCTTTAACACCCGTTAAAAATCTATCCATTTGGTCTGGCGTTAGATAGCTAGGTGTTCCTCCTCCAAAATATAAAGATGCAGCTTCTATGCCTCCTCTTCTTTCTGCCTGCATTGAAAGCTCCTGAAGTGCTGAATCCATGTATTGCTCTACTGCATCCGACCCCTCTCTAAATTTTTTATAATAATGGCAGTAATAACACTCTGCTGTACAAAATGGCACATGTATATAAACTGCAGATTTGCTTCCGTCGGCAGTTGGCTCATCATTACCTTCTTCGCCCTCCTCAACTAGTTCAGGAAGAACTTGTTCCGCAGCTACTTCAGGCATTGTTTGCATAGAAGGATAAGAAATGTTTAAAAAATAGCTTCGATCTCTAAATATTCCTGCATCTCTTAATGCCTCAAGTGGTAATGCGGCAAGTCTAGCACGGGCTTGAGATACCAACGCAGAATCTGTTGGTGGAAGCGGTGAATGATCAGGAGTATCCGATCCTAATACTTCTACTTCTCGCATGTGTCGGGAGTATAGTATAACCAAGGCTAGCTTGTCAAAAATTAATATTTATTTTGTTGATTTAGCGCTTGTGCTTTGTTATTATTGTGGAAATATTTATGTCAAGTTCAAAAAACGTGGAAGAAAAGATTTTAGACATACTTTATGACAAAGGTGCTATAACATTCTCCTTTGATCTTCCATATGTATACGTTAACGGATTAAAAAGCCCAATCTATATTGATAATCGCTTACTTATTTCTCATCCCCAAGAGCGCAAATATATAATCAGCGAACTAGTGAATTTAATCAAAAGTAAAAGTTGGTTTAAGGAAATTGATTATATTTCTTCAAGTCTTAGTCATGCGGCACCCTTTGGAATACTTGTAGCAGAAGAGCTTGGTTTACCTCTGGTTTTAATAAGAGATGGTCACAAGGTGCATGGAAAACAAAATAAAATGGAGGGTGTTATTCCAAAAAATAAAAAAGTGTTGATTGTTGAAGAACACATTTCTACTGCAGCAAGCCTTTTAAATAACGTTGACGCACTACGAGCAAATGGAGACATAGTCAAATATGCAATCGCAATAACCGACACAAAACTTGATATCGCAAAAAAGAGCTTGAAAGAAAAAGGCATAGAAGCATCCGTATTGGTTGATGGAAAATCTATATTAGATGAAGCTATAAAAAGAGGAATTATAAAAGGAAATGAAAGAAAAGAAGTTGAAGAATGGTTTGAAAACCCCGTTAAATGGGGAACAAACAGAGGATACTATTATAACTCTAATTAATCTTCTTAATCTCCTGAGCTAAAAGTGGATTCCACATCGCACCGGTTGCGCTCATTACTGCGTCCGCCCCCGCTTTTCTGTATTCAAAGTAATCCTCTGCCTTAGTAACCCCACCAACACCCGTAATACTAAACGAATAATTATTCTTTTCTTTTATTTTTTTGAGTTTTCTTACAAAATCCAATCCCGCCCATTTAATTCCTGTACCACAAAGCCCGCTTCGTAATCTATTAGGACCTGGGAGAGCTTGGCTTCCATACTCATCAACAACAGCTGCCTGCATCGTATTTATTCCTGCGATATCATCCACGTATTCGTTTGCAATTTTTGCAAGCTTATCAATATCCTTAATGTTTTTATAATAACCCACCTTTATTACAAGAGGCGTATTCCCGATCACTTTTCTAATTCCCTCAACCACTTTTTTTGTAACTTCCATGTTATAACAAACCAGTCCTTCATTACCTATATTTGGGCAAGATAAATTCGCTTCCAATATTTTTGCACCTGTTTCGTGAGCAAGTTTTGCCGCTAAAATATAGTCTTCGATAAACTCTTTTTGCGTTTGATCTTTTTTAACAGTTCCCATAAAACTTAAAATCATTACTTGTCCTGGACCTGCAGACTTAATTGCTTTTTTAGCGTCTTCTTGCCAAACTTCAGGTTTTCTAGATGGAACTCCAAAAGAATTAGTGATAGAAATTGGGTCTTTGTAGTCTGTCCCAACAACAATTGGTTTATTTAGTTTTCTAAGTGTTAAATCTCCACCCTTTACAACGGCCAAAACATTGGGGAATGTATGACATGGGAAAATATTAGCTCTTACTGTTTTATAAACGCAGATATCAAATCCTTTTTTAAAAGCCGCTTTTACAAACTTACTGTTTAAAAGTGGACCCGCAGGAATTCCAAACGGTGTATAAATTTTCTGTCCTAAAAAATCGTATTTGGGTTTTCTTTTTTGTTTATATAGCTTCTTATTTGCAAATTCACCAAATGGTCCATCTACATAATTTTCTTCGTAAGATAATGTGGGATCATAAAAAGGGGTGTGTAACATTTTTCCTATTTTAACACTTTTCTTTACACTGTATTAGGATGATAATACACGTGCAAAACTGGGTTTGACTAAAAATTTACCATTATCAAACACCAATTTGTTTCTAATATAGACTTTTTTAACTTTTCCTTTTAATTTCCACCCTTCATATGGTGACCATTTACATTTTGTCTGCAAATCATTTCCCTTAACGATCCACTCTTCACTTTCATCAACTTCGATCCTAGCGTCTTGCTTGATTCCAAAAATTTTTGCTGGCCCGTCATGACAGAGACGAACAATGTCTTTTATTGAAATTAAACCTCCTGAGTGAGCCGTTAAAAGTAAACCTAATGTTGTTTCAAGATTCGGAACTCCAAATGGAAAATTTTCAGATTCCTTTTCTTCTACGGTATACGGTGCGTGATCTGACTCAATACAATCAATATGTTTCAAGTTTTTCCATACAAACTTTTTAAACCCATCATAGACCGGGGGTTTCATCATTCCAAAAGATTTCAATTTCCTAACGTCCTTTTCAGTTAAAAATAAATGGTGAGGAGTTACTCCACATGTAATAGACAAACCTTTACCCTTAGCTTTTATAATTTTCTCCAATTCTTCACGGGATGAAACATGACAGATATGCGTTTTCTTTTTGGTCTTTTGACAAACTGAAATCACCAAATCAATTACATCTTCTTCCGCATGAACAAGAATGGGTTTTCCGTAAGGCCACGCCTTAAAGATTTTTTCCAGATTTTTCTTATCTATAATAAATCCGCCAGTTGTTTGATTAAGATAAAGTTTTAAACCAAGAACTTTTCCTTGAACTTTTTCAAACTCATCCAAATTATCCCCCAATGAACCGAAATGAAATCCCACATCACAAAGAATTTGTTTGGCTGCAATCTTTTTCTTCTCAACTAATAATTTATAATTTATAATTGGTGACTTGTTATTCGGCATATCAATTACAAAAGTAAACCCTCCGGCGATTGCTGCCTTGGTACCAGTTATAAAATCTTCTTTGTGGGTTTGTCCGGGAGTGCGGAAATGAACGTGAGGATCGATAAGCCCTGGAAGAATTCTCATCTCAAAGCTTTGTTTATATAATTAATTGCTTCTTTTGGAGTATCTGCAAAATAAACAAATTCTTTAATTTCTAATTCTAGATTCGACTTTAAAAATCCTTCTTTCTCCATTCTCTCAATTTGCATTCTAAGTCCTTCATAAAAATTATTAGTATTTAGAACTACAACTGGCTTAGTATGATGGCCTGCTTTTCTAAGTTCTATTATTTCCGTAATTTCATCCAAAGTTCCAATTCCACCAATTAGAGCAATGATCGCATCGCTTTTTTCCAGAAATGCTGCTTTTCGCTCACCCAAAGTTTTCGCAACTATCATTTCATCCGCGTCTTTTCGTGCTAAGTGATGAAAAACGTCCAATGAAACTCCGGAAATTTTCCCTCCGCCAATCTTCACTTCATCAGCAATAACCTTCATTATTCCCCGATCCGTTCCTCCCCAGACAAGATGATAACCATTTTTAGCAAGTAGTCTAGCAAACTCTCTGGCAGCTTTTACGTACTTTTCATCTACGTCCTGGGCAGAACAAAAAACAGCAATATATTTCATAATTCTTCCTTTACCCAATTTCTTACGTCATCTGTCGTTTGATCAACCAGAAACGATGTTAAAA
>CAZSXQ010000017.1:0-12141 GCA_964611415.1 uncultured Gammaproteobacteria bacterium | reverse complement strand
TTGGAACAAGTGGCAATAGTTAGGGGCAGAGATATTCTGTAACTAAAGTTTGTGCAATTTGTGCCGATTCGGTAGCGTTTTGTGCTGCGATACTAGCAGCTATAAATGCGTCATTAACAGCCATTTCATCCAAATATACCGGCTCAGGCCTTATTTTTATTGCGTCGTGAAGGAGCGGATATGCTGTCTGGTATTCCTGTACACGATTGTAATTGTAGCCAAGTGCATATTTAGTATCTGCCCGCCAGTAGCTTAAAAGTATCCAGATCATAAATAATCCTGCAATTCCTAGTAAAGAAATTCCGGCCCATTGCCCATATGAAACATTGTCATTCTTAACTTCAAGGGAAGCAGTTTTAGTTTTAATAAAACCGAAATATATTAGTACGAATGCAGGAATTAGCAGAAGATAAATATTTAAAATTACAACAGAAAAACCAAAAAAATTAATAATTACAATTGACAGAAATGATGACAGGAGCGCAATTAACAAGGGATCTTTCCGGTCATAGTCTTCGGAGCGGAGAGGTTTTAGAAGTTTTATTTTCAAATCAGCTAAATTCAGTATGGCTATTATTAAAAATAGACCAAGGAAGGAAAGGTAGCTTAGGAGTCCAAATAAGCCCGTGGTTGTAAGATAATTTAAGTATTCATTATGAGCTTTATTGTAGAGAAAATTCCATTCCGAGAGCTTGTTATGCTCAATGGGTCTATATTGATAGTAAGCAAATGCAAAAGTTTCAACGCCAGTGCCTATTATGGGATTTGCCTTCCATGCCGCAATTGCTCCTTCCCAAACAACAAGTCTAATGTGTAAGGAGTTTGATCCCCCCTCTACCGCAGCTAGTGATTCTTCGGGTTTGGTTGGGGTTTGCGAAAGAGGCGTAAGTTCATTCTTGGAGATTATTTTCTGAAATTCTGCTAAGGAAAACTTTTCAAGTACCGGAAGTCTTATTCCTGCAAAAAAAGTAGATACGATCATTGTAACTATAAAAATAGCTGCGAATTTATTTTTAAGAAAATTAAGATTTTTTCTATTGAGCACAGCGTATCCTAAAAAGAGAATTATGATTGAAATAATTCCGCTTATTATTCCGGATCTGGAGCCTGTGTAAAGAAGGGCAACGTAAAACAAAACAAAACAAGACGAATAGAAAATTAAGAAGGGATTTAAAATTTCTTTTTTCTTTCTTAATTCACTTATCAAAAATGCTCCTGCGATGGGAATTAGTATTCCAAGATATCCCGCCAGCCAATCGGGCTGTCCCAGAGGTCCGAAAATTCTGATTCTAGGCTGAAAATCATTCGTCCAGCACGCAACATCGAGTGTTCCTCTAAACATAAAACATGTAGGGTCATAGCCGAAATGTGATGGAATCGACCATAAAATTACCAGAAAACCTGAAATCAAACTTACTAAAAGAGATCTTAGGACAATAGTTTTACCAATTGGAATTTGATTTAAAAATCCTTTGAGTTTTGAATTTTCCTCGCTGTTGTTCCAGAAGTTACTTACGAATGCATAGTAAAGAAAAATATATGCAAATATGGAAAGAAGTCCTCCGTTCCATCTGGAATAGTAACCCCAGAAAGAAACATATGGATCCATAGAAACAACAGTTGAAATTACATGTGAAGCAAGAAATAGAAGTATGGGAATATCTAGGATTGTCCGCTTGAAAATTATTCTTCTTTGAAGAATCATTTTGGAAAACCAGAAAAAGCCAATTAAAACAGAGATCGTGAAAGTGACCCACATTTTATTGAATTCAAATAGTTCTGAAGTTTTGTCGGTAAATACTAGGGGGACGAGAAGAAAAAGTGCATAAAAGGAGAATTCAATGGCTCTTGTTAAAAATCCGGAAAAATTCATCTATTCTTGATTCTATCAATTGTCTTTTCCTTGAGCAAGATGATCTTTCCCGCGGTTTTCTTTAATCAAAAGAACGAAATCTTATTGCAAAAAATCACTAAGATGTTAGAATGATTCTGCAAGGCAGAATCTAATTGTCCCATTGTTTTCATTGCTCTATTGTTTGATATTGATTGGTCCTTAGCAATGTAGCAATTAAGCAATTTAGCAACCGTCTTCTTCTATGTTTAAAAACATTTTCGGCTTATTTTCTCATGATATAGGAATAGATTTGGGTACAGCTAATACGCTTGTTTGGGTTAAAGAAAAAGGAATTGTTATAAGAGAGCCCTCAATAGTCGCAATCCACAGAAAAACGAAAAAAGTAATAGCTCTTGGAACAGAAGCCAAGAAGATGCTCGGAAAAACACCTGAGTCAATTATAACCATAAAACCTTTGCGGGGCGGAACTATCTCAGATTTTGATGCTACAGCTGCCATGATTGGCAGATACATTCAGGATATTCATTCAGTCGGGAATGTACTACCTTTAGCATTATCCCGGCCCCGGGTCGTGATTGGAATTCCATCTGTAATAACAGAAGTACAGCGCCGTGCGGTTTGGGAGGCTGCTTTATCAGCGGGAGCAAGGGAAGCATTTCTTATAGAAGAGCCTATGGCAGCAGCAATCGGAGAAGGAATTTCTGTATTTGCACCAACCGGGAAAATGGTTGTCGACATTGGAGGCGGAACAACTGAAATCGCAGTAATTTCCCTGGGAGGAATTGTGGTTTCCCGTTCTCTGAAGATCGCAGGAGACGACATGGATCAGGCGATAGCTCACTACATAAGGCTTCGTCATGGCTTACTTCTGGGAGAAAAAACCGTTGAGGAATTAAAAATAAAACTTGGGACAGCTTTTGAGAGAAAATCAAAAATAAAAAATAAAATCTCAAAAACTGGAACGGGAGACAATAAGAATGAACAAACCGATCAGAAATTAGAAGTTAGCAATCAAGAGTTGGAACAAGTGGCAATAGTTAGGGGCAGAGATATCGAAACGGGTCTTCCGAAAAGCCTAAGGGTTACAGAAGTTGAAGTCAGGGAAGCACTTTCTCCAGTGGTTAGTAAAATAGTAGAGGCAGTTGCCGATGTTTTGGAAGAGTCTCCCCCTGAATTAACCTCAGATATTCTTGAGAACGGAATACTTCTCACGGGGGGTGGATCACTTCTTTATGGATTTGACCGTCTGATAGTGGATCGTACGCACATTCCGGTAATTCGAAGTGAAGATCCGTTAACTACAGTTGTAAGAGGTACAGGAAAAGTATTAGAAGATGATGAGTTGTTAAATAGGGTAAAAGTGATCGGCGGACTTAAGTAAGTTTGCAATTGCATCAAATCTTCAAAGAGTCTAAAATAGTTAACATCGCGTCAAACGCGACCCAGCTTCCAATGCAAAAAAGAGTTAGTTTTCTTCCATTTTTTCTAGTTTTTTTTACACTTTCAGTTCTTACTATAATAGTAGGAAGGTTAGGGATCCTTGACGGGCTTTCATCAGTTTTTAATAATTCATCAAATTCCGTAAGGAGTGCTTCTGTTGACATCCTCGGATTAAAAGGAGCACAAAACAAAGAAATAAAAAAAATCATCGGAGAAAACTTAAAACTTCAGAAAGAGCTCTCTGATAAAAAAAACCTTCTTTCAGAAAATAAAGCGTTAAGGGATCAGTTTAATTCCTCAAGTTCTAACAGCCAGAGTTTGACTCCCGCAAAGGTGGTTGGATTCCCTGGTTTTATTCCGGGAATAAGTCTGCCTGAATATTTAATCCTTGATAAGGGAAAGAGTGATGAAATCCGGGAGGGAGATAGTGTGGTTGTAGGAAATTATTTAGTAGGAAAAATAGTAAAGACCACAGACAGAAATTCGAAGGTGGAATTAGTTGTTAATAAAAACTCTTCGTTCACTGCAAAAGTAAAAGATGCTGATATCTCAGGCGTAATGACAGGGAAAGGAAACGGGGAAATGGTTTTAGATAATGTTTTACTTACCCAAAATCTGAAAAAAGATTCTCAGATTTTAACTAAGGGAAATAAAAATGAAAAAGGAGAGGGATATCCGCCTGATATAGTTGTAGGAAAAATAATTTCAATTGAAAAAAAATCAAGTAATTTATTTCAAAGAGCCAAAGTTCAGAGTCCAGTCGACTTTAAAAACTTAGAATATGTTTTTGTTTTGAAATAAAAATGGGACTAATAGCACTTACTGCCGCCGTAATTTTAGAAGCATCTGTTACAACGCTGCCTCTTACTTTTCTGATTCTTCTTTTCATCGTAGTTGCTGCGAGAAAGAATGAGGCTTTTTTCCTGGCTTTTTTAACAGGGTTTATTCTTGACGTTTTAACAATGAGAACGATCGGACTGTCTAGTATTTATTTTGTTATTTTCGTCTGTATAGTTTTTCTATATCAAAAGAAATTTGAAATTGATACTCTGCCATTTATTACAGGTTTTTCTTTCATAGGGTCTTTAGGATATTTAGTGATGACTGGATCCAAAGGATTTATTCTTCAGGCACTTTTAGTAACTGTAATCTCTGCATTATCTTTTTTAGTTTTTAAAATTTTAAATAAGAAATTAGTAAAAACTGTTTAATGCATGGATCCCGTTAGAAGCCGCGATCGCAAATGGCTCTAATTGGAAAGTAAATAAAAGTAAATAAATATGCTAGAAAGGAAATGTAAGTAGATTGCGATCTGCTTCTAACGGGATGGAAAAAATAGGGCCAATTTTTGGAGAGTCTATAACAACTGAAAGAATTAAAAGACGCGGAAATTACCACGACGAAAAAGAATCTCAAGGATTTAGAGTTTATTTAATTCCTTTAATTTTAATCATTGTTTTGGTAGTTATCCTAGCGAGACTTTTATTTGTTCAAGTCGTCCAGGGGAGTTACTACAGAAATCTTTCTGATACAAACCGCATAAAAACTATCGTAGTCCACGCGCCCCGTGGAATTATTTTTGACAGAAACGGAAAGCCAATTGTTTTTAATGTTCCTGGTTTTAGGCAAAAAGTAGGAGCTGAGACAAAATTAGTCGGACGGGAAGAAGCAATTTCTCTAATCGCAAAAGGTGCAAAGGATTTAGAGATAGATAGTCTCCGGGAGTATCCATATAAAGATACAATGAGTCATTTGCTTGGATATTTAGGGCAAATCTCCGAGGACGAAATAAAAAACCCTTCTTTTACAGGATATAGCTCCGGAGATGTAATAGGAAAAATCGGAATAGAAAAACAGTATGAGAATTTTTTGAAAGGAGAAGACGGAAAACAGCTTGCTGAAATCGACAGTGCGGGGAAGGTCATCAGAAAACTTGGGGAGACTGATCCAATACCCGGGAGAAACATAACTCTTACGGTGGACTTGAATCTTCAGAAAAAAGCTTACACAGCTATGAAAAATATTAAAAAAGGAGCGGTAATTGTTTCTACTCCAAAAGGAGAAATTTTAGTCATCATCAGTAAGCCCTCTTTTGACCCCAATTTATTTACTCAAGGACAGGATTATAAAGCAGCTAGCCCATCAAGCTATTTATCCGTTTCTGAGATTTTGACGGACTCGGAGAACCAGCCATTTTTGAATCGTGCAATTTCAGGAGTTTATCCTCCCGGATCCACTTTTAAACTGATAACTGCTGCCGCAGGACTTGAGAATAATATTATTAATACTTCATATATTATTAAAGATACAGGAATAATTAAAATCGGAGAATTTTCTTTCGCTAACTGGTATTACACGAATAACGGCGGAACAGACGGAGATGTAAATGTTGTAAAAGGGATAAAAAGATCGAACGATATCTTCTTTTATAAACTTGCCGAAAAAGTCGGACACGAAAGACTATCAGATATGGCAAGAGAGTTTGGTGTCGGTAAGGGTCTTGGGATTGATCTGGAAGGAGAGTCAATGGGACTAGTGCCAACCAGTGAATGGAAAAAAGAAAACGTAGGAGAGCCATGGTATTTAGGAGATACTTTTCATTACGGAATAGGACAAGGATATTTACTCTCGACTCCTTTAGAGGTAAATTCGTGGGCGCAGGTAATTGCTAATAACGGCACGCTTTACCGGCCGTATATTCTGAAAAATTTAGGAGAAAAAACCATTAATAAAAACTTCTTAAGTGCTAAAACAGTAAATCCTATAAAGCAAGGAATGATTGAGGCATGTGCGCCGACAGGTGTAGCATGGCCATTATTTGATTTCAAAGTTAAAAACCCAAATCTTATAATTGACGGTAAAAATTTCTTAAAGGCGGCCAGCGCATCTGCAGACATGAGACAAGTGACAATAGCATGTAAAACCGGAACTGCTCAGCACGGAGGAGAACACACGTTACCTCATTCCTGGATTACGCTTTTTGCTCCGGCGCAAAATCCCCAAATAGTTGTCACGGTTCTTGCCGAAGAATCAGGTGAAGGAAGTAATATAGCAGCTCCTATCGCAAAACAGATTTTGACAGAATGGTTTAGTAAGAAAAACTAGGAAATATATCTAACCGCGTGATCCCCAATTGATTGAAGCTTAACAACATGAGTTAAAATAACTCGATCTGAAGTTTTGTCTGTATCACTTGTTCTTGAATCAAATATTCTTTCCACTAAAGCATCTCTTGCTCCGATTAAATCCCCCTCAGTCAGGTGTTCTCGTCCAACGAAGGTTTGGCTTTCCGTATCTGGATCATTCTGCGTTTTATCAACGTACAAAAGATATCTTCCGACTGGATTGTCATGTCTTGGTGGATTATTTAATATTTTATCTGTAACGCTAATTGACTGCCCGTTTCCAAGAGTCAGAAAATCTATTACTCTTTGACTTCTTGGTTCAGCTTGAATGTCTGGGCGGGTTGTTCCTGGAGTTCTAGTATCTGCGCTCATACGGTGAAGATTATATCTAAAAGCTATTTTTTATTCAAATAATTAGGTTATTATAAAACTGTGGGTGAAAGGAGTGTTTATTTAGCATTTTCTATTCTTCCGGGAATAGGGCCGGTTAAATTTAAAAAGTTGATCAAACATTATGGCTCAGCCAAGTCTGCCTGGAGCAGTACAAGGTCAGACATTGAACTGGTACTTGGAAAAAGTTTGACAGAAAAGTTTGAAAGCTTTCGAAAAGAGTTTGACGCCGAACGATACGAAAGCGAACTTATAAAGAAAAAAATTGATTTCATTACTCTTTCGGATAAGGATTATCCGCCTCTTTTAAGACAAATTTCTAATCCCCCAATTGTTTTGTTCGTTAAGGGAAATAGTAAGATTCTTCGTTTCACTCAGAATGACAATCGAGCTATTGCAATAGTTGGTACAAGGCATATTACTTCTTATGGTAAGCAAATTACTCAGATGTTTGCGAAAGAACTTTCCGAATCAGGTTTGGTTATTGTTTCAGGTTTGGCGTATGGAGTGGATGGAGTAGCGCATAAAGCTACAATTGATGTGAAAGGAAAAACCATAGCAGTTTTGGGGAATGGAGTAGATCAGGCATATCCCCGGGAAAATCAAAGACTTTATGAAGAAATATTGGATAGTGGTAGCTTGATTATTTCCGAATACCCGCCCGGAACACCACCTTCGGTTGGTAGTTTTCCGGCTCGGAATCGAATCGTTGCCGGATTATCTAATGGTATCTTAGTAACAGAGGGAGCGAGTGATTCAGGAAGCCTAATTACTGCAAATTTTGGCCTCGAATTTGGCAGGAAAGTTTTCGCAGTTCCCGGACCGATCACGAGTTCTTTGTCTGCAGCACCGCTTAGACTTATTGAAAAAGGAGCAAAACTCGTCGTCTCGCCCGACGTAACTCGCGAATTAGGATTATCCCACTTCGCTAAAGCTTCGCGGGACATGAAGATTTATGATGGTTTGAGTTCAGGCGAAAAGAAAATAATCGAACTATTGGAAAATGAAAGTTTGCAGTTTGATGAAATAGTTCGGCGTTTAAAGCTCGATCCTTCCACAACCGGAACAATACTTTCAATGATGGAGCTCAAGGGCATTATAAATTCTTCCAACGGTGCTTACGAAATCTCAACATCTTGACAGGGATGGTATGATGTAAATTAATACTATGAAAAATCTTGTTATCGTAGAGTCGCCTACTAAAGCCAGAACTATTGGGCGATTTTTAGGCTCAGATTTTGAAGTGATCGCATCAATGGGGCACATTTATGATTTGCCTAAGTCAAAACTTGGGGTGGATGTTGAAAAAGATTTTACGCCAAATTATGAGCTGATGCGTGACAAGAAAAGAACTTTGGATCAGCTAAAACGCGCTTCAAAAAATGCTGACAGAGTTATTCTAGCGACTGATTTGGATAGGGAAGGTGAAGCGATTGCATACCATATCGCGAATGCGATTCGCGAAAATCAAAAATCAAATCTAAAATCTCAAAAATGGGAACGAATAGTATTCCATGAGATAACGAAGGAAGCAATTGATGAGGCATTAAATAATCCGCGGGAAGTTGACAAGAATTTGGTAGATGCGCAAACTGCCCGCCGAGTGCTGGATCGTTTGGTGGGTTATAAATTGTCTCCAATTCTTTGGCAGAAAGTACGCCGGGGTTTATCTGCGGGAAGAGTTCAGTCTGTTGCTCTCCGCTTAATAGTAGAGAGAGAAAGAGAAATAGAGCGGTTTAAGAAAGAAAATTATTGGACGATTACCGTTACTCTTTCTAAAACCGCAACTAACAACGAACAACTACTAACTGCTAACTCGTCAGAAGTCAGTAGTCAGAAGTCAGTAGTCAGTGGAACACCATTTGAGCTTATCGAAATTGACGGCAGTAAGATTGAGATAAGCCAGAAGCTTGACTTATATGACGGCGAATATAAGTTTGTAAAAACAGTAATTGATGCAGAAGCGAAGGCTAAGGAGATCGAAGCAGATTTAAAGGGCAAAGAGTTTGTGGTCTCTGATGTAACAAACAAACAAATGCGAAGAACGCCACCTCCTCCATATACCACTTCGACTCTTCAGCAGGATGGCGCGAGAAGAATGGGACTTTCCGGAAAAAGGACGATGAGTGTTGCTCAGAAATTATATGAAGAAGGATATATTACTTATCACAGAACTGACTCTGTATCTATTGGAGACGCGGCCAAAAAACAAATGAGTGATTATGTCCGGTCTCAGTTCGGCGAAAAATATTTATCTGAAAAACCCAGGTTTTATAAAAATAATTCTAAAAATGCCCAGGAGGCACACGAAGCAATCCGTCCTTCTAAAATTAGTGTAACCGGTGGTGAGGTGTCTCAAGATTTAGGACCGCAGTTCGGGAAACTTTATGAACTTATCTGGAGACGTGCGCTTGCAACACAAATGGCTGACGCCATTACAGAGTCCACAAGTGTTCTCGTTACAGCTAATAACGAACAACAACTAACTTCTAACAATTTGAAAGTCAGCAGTTATTTATTGAAAGCTAATGGATCAGTTCTTATTTTCGAAGGATTTCTAAAAATTAATCCAGCAGCACTTGAGGATAAGAGATTACCAGATTTCAAAGCCAACGAAGCCTTGGATTATGTGAATTCTTCTTTTGAAGAACATGAGACTTTACCTCCGCCACGTTATAATGATGCTTCAATTATAAAAACCCTTGAAGAAAAAGGAATAGGAAGGCCTTCTACTTATGCCACGATTATTTCTACTATTGAAGCCCGCGGTTATATAGAACGGGGAGAATCGAGATTCAGACCCAATCCGGTGGGCGAGGCGGTAAATGATTTTCTTGTAGAAAACTTTTCGACAGTGGATGACATTCCATTCACTGCAAACATGGAAGATGAGTTAGATTTAATTGCAGAAGGCAAGAAAGAATGGATTCCTGTGATGAAAGAATTTTATGAGCCGTTTGAAAAAAGCCTAGGTATGGTAAAGGATGTTAAAAGAGTGAAAATTGAGACAAAAGGAACAGGGGATAAATGCCCAACGTGTAAAGAGGGGGACGTGGTGGTGCGCTCAGGCCGTTTTGGGAAATTCCTATCCTGTTCCAGGTTTCCAGACTGTAAATATACGGCTCCTTTTACGCAGGAGACAGATCAAATATGCCCTAAAGATGGGGGAAAAATTGTGATCAAGAAGACTAAAAAAGGCCGCCGTTTCTATGGTTGCAGTAGTTACCCAAAATGCGATTTTGCGGCATGGAAGATAGAGGACATAAAAGGTGCTACCTCTGCTACTTCGTAGACCTTACGCTCATGAGGATTTGGTTACATATTGGGATCGTTTCCGCCGGTTTGGTATAAAAAATGCATGCAGAATAAACGGTTATTCCGCCAATTTTAAACTGGATGTAATCCTCATCTTCATCGCCTGTTTTATCAAATTTCTTTAAAGGCATTATATTATACTGAAGTTCTTCGGGTAAATCAGCTCTATCATTAAATGTAGATATTCTTATTTCATCTGGCTGAATTCCTGTCGCGTCTTTTTGTTGGAGACGAAGTGAAAAATCATCCGGTTTATTTTCTACGTCACTTTTAAATATTACTGCCCAATCCTTTGGGTGCTTAAACATAAGGTTTTTATAGGTATAAGGCGTCCAATCTGCTGTAGGGTCTGGTGCATGAGTTGGGATAACTGAGTATGTCTTAGGTTTCTCTGAGTTCTTACTGATAATAATAAAGCCTGCAATTAGAAATCCGAAAATTCCTGCTACAACTATGGCTAGGAAAATCATAGCCATGCGTTTTGACATGAAACGGGGACTGGGATAGGCAGGTTTAGGCAAATTGTCTATAGGGTTTGGCATTATAGGCGAAGGTGTGGCAGGTGGCCCTGTGTGTGTTGTTTTTTGATTTTCCATTATTGTGTGAATTTGCTTGCACTGAAAGTGAAGGTGGAAAGGATCTGATCGAATGTTGAATCAATTGCATCTTTTCCGGAATCCTTCGGTAGCTTAAAATTAATCATGATTCCTTTATTGTTGGGGGCTGTGGCAGTTTCTATGACCCCATCTGTAGCTGACTCATAAAATTTTCTATAATTGGTTCCGTCTATTAATATTTGTTCTGTTTTTATTGGATTTACACCTCTGCCCAAAACGTCGGGGAGGACAGTGATTCTTAAATAAGGGGTATCCTTGGCAGGTTCCCCCGGAGCATTAAAAGGATATCCGGCCGGATAAAAGGAAATAACCTGATTGCCATAAGAATCTTCAGCTATTGTTGTCCAATCAGCAGGGTATTTTAATTGATACAATTTATCAGGGTTTATATATGTTTTCCAGTCTGCAGTGGGATCGGGGGTAGGAGTGGCTTCGTAGATAACAGGATCTTTGGGAGGGATTACAGGAGCTGTTGGGTTAAGTTCTTTAAAAACTGAATTTCTACCAAGCATAAATCCACCGATAAGAAATGCGATTAAAATAGAAAAAGCCACAAATCCCAGAAAGAATTTGGATTTAAAAATGTTTGGTTTTTGATTCTGCAAGGCGTGGCCTTGAGGAGTTACACGAGCTGGAATTTCCTTTTCAGGAAGGGGAAGATCAATCTGAGGCTTTGGTAATAATTTTTCGTCTTCCATTAAAGGGTTTTTACGGATTTTAGGATTTCATCCATCACCATTAAAATATTCTTGTCGGGATTTGCTGGCGCTATGTATGAAACGGATCCAATTGAAGTAAAGCTTCCGTAACTGCCGTCTTCTTTGTTTTTTTGACAAAAAGAATAGGCACTTCCTGATTTAGTATCATCTTGGGTTCTTCTTATACTTCCAAAGTCAGTTACAATGTCAACATATGCTTTACCCCTTTTATCGGAATAAGGTCCCTCAGGCACGTCTCCTTCATAAATACAGCCTCCGCCACCCATGGGGGCTTGGTAAATAACTATAGAATAGCCGTCTTTTGCGAGCTCAAGCCTTGCAGTTCCAACTGCTGTGTTTCTTTCTTCTGTGACTGTCCAATCATCCGGATAATCTAAGCTATATCCTGAGAAAGAAATATCTTTTAGTTTTGCGCTGGTAAAAGTAATCATTCCGGCAGAAGTAGCTTTTGGTTCACCGGGGTTTAGATTTGGATTTCCGGTTTGGTCTCCACCGGTTGGACAGGGTGCAAATTCACACTTTGGACCTGTTCGGCCGACTGCTGATCCATCAGGGCAAATCTTTGCTTCCTGTGTGCACGCAACTTGTTGGCCGGAGCTATTTTTACCCAGAAAATATGCAGCAGCGAAACTGGTTAAAACTAAAACCGCACAAATTCCTAAAATTAAAACCTTTACCTT
>CAZSXQ010000016.1:0-12161 GCA_964611415.1 uncultured Gammaproteobacteria bacterium | reverse complement strand
AGTAATGCGCTTAGGTCGCTGACAAAATTTTCTAGACTGCGTGCGCGGAATAAGTTTGATTCTCGCTACGAAAATTTCATTAGCTCCCCGCGCAAGCTGTATAATAAACAAATGAACGTATCAATTATTATTCGTGTAAAAAATGAGAGACTAAATTTAGAGAAATTATTTGCGATTCTTAAAAATCAAACAAATCAGGATTTTGAGATTATTGTTGTTAACAATAATTCTACTGATGGATCGGAGAAAGTTGTGCTTGATTTTTTTCCAAAAGACCGAGTTTGCGTGGTTGATATCAAAGATTTTTCTTATCCCAGAGCTTGTAATTTAGGCGCAGAAAAAGCGAAAGGGAAATATCTGGTTTACTTAAGCGCTCATTCATTTCCAATTTCAAATACGTGGTTAGCGGACGGTTTATCTAATTTTGAAAATGAAAAAGTGGCCGGCGTTTTTGCATTTCCGATTCCAGGAAAAGACTCTACTCTTGCTGAGAAGATTTCTGGGATTCCTAATAAGATAAAAAGAGGCGGTTATTTAGGAAATACGAATTCCATTATCCGAAAAGATTTATGGGAGAAACATAAGTTTGATGAAGGATTGATTGGTTCGGAGGATTATGAGTGGTCCTTGTATTGGGAGAAAAAGGGCTTTAGTGTTATAAACGAACCTAAGTTTCAAGTTTACCATTCTCATCATCTAAGATTTCTTGGATTGATAAAACGGCAATTAAAGTGGAAAAAACAAACAGAAGAGATAAATAATAAGTTTAAAACCTGATATCATAAGTATATGGATTCTGCCCAGGGCTATGAAGCTCAAATACAAAAATTAGAACAAAGTTTACAGGCTGCAAAACTCCCGCCTGAATTACTCGAAAAAGCGCATGGGATGATTGAGGTATTAAAAATATCTCTCCGTCAGGGAGGAAATTATTCCAATTTCGAAAGCGCAGCAAACTATATAAAAATTATTTCAGAGATTCCTTTTGAATCTTCGGTGAACAGTATGCCGGATCTAACTCATGCAAGTGAAATTTTAAATAGAAATCATTACGGCCTCGCGGTGGCAAAAGACAGGATTTTGGAATACTTAGCATCTCTAGTTTTGAATTTAAGAAACGGAAATACCAAGGTTACGCGTGCGCCAATTCTTTGTTTAGTCGGACTTGTCGGAACAGGAAAAACTACCCTGGCTTACTCTGTAGCCGAAGCACTTGGAAGACCCTTTGAAAGAATTCCTTTGGGAGGAATGGGAGATGTTAGGTCTCTTCGCGGACAATCCCGTTTGTTTGCTGATGCAGAACCCGGACAGATCATAAAAAAACTAATTCATTCTAAATCCAGAAACGCAGTAATTTTACTTGATGAATTAGATAGAATTACAGAAAGTGGGCGAGCAGATATTATGGGAGCTCTGGTGGAGCTTCTTGACCCAGAGCAAAATAGCGCATTTACGGATCATTATGTAGATTATCCCGTAGATCTTTCAGATGTTTTATTTATTTCAACTGCAAATAATACCACAAATATATCTACTGCAGTTTTGGACCGCTTGGAGCTGATTCAAATGCCTTCATATACAGATGAAGAAAAATTGGCAATCGGTAAAAACTATTTATTTCCAAAAATTGTAAAAGTATCAGGCTTACCGGAAAATCTTCTTAAAATTGATGAATCAGTGTGGCCTTTGGTTATTAGGCCTCTCGGTTATGACTCAGGAATTAGAAGTTTAGAAAGAACAATTGAGGGTGTTTGCCGAAAAGTGGCAAGACTTTTAATTGAAGGAAAAATTCAGCAAAATGGTATAATTACACTGACCTCTCAGAATATAAGTCAATTCCTGCCGAATTAATTATGGACAACATTTTAAAATATATCCCACTTGGAGGCGTCACAGGCGTCACCAAAAACATGCATCTTTATGAATATAATGACCAGGTGTTAATCGTTGATTGTGGGTTAGGTTTTGCCGATGAAACAATGGTAGGAGTAGATTTGATGCTTCCGGATGTTTCATATCTAGTAAAAAATCCCAATAAAAAAGTTGTTGGAATTGCAATAACTCACGGACACGAAGATCATTTAGGAGCACTTCCATATCTTCTTCCGCAAATCCCCGGCAAGTTTGAAATTTATGCTACTCCTTTAACTGCAGCATTCATAAATGAAAAACTAAAAGAGTTTGGCATTAACAAGAAAGCAATTAGTGTTAACTTTGATAAGGATATTCTTCTCGGAAACTTTCTTCTTTCATTTATTCGCGTTACACATTCTGTTCCGGATACCTCAAACATCTTTATAAAAACACCAGTAGGAAATTTTTACCATGGGTCCGATTTCAAGTTTGATTTCACTCCTTATGACGGAAAGAAAACAGACTTCGCAAAGATAGTCCGTAAAGCAGATGAGGGAATACTATGTCTTATGTCAGACAGTCTTGGGTCTGAGAGAGAAGGATTTACAGTGTCTGAAGCAGGAATAGGAGAAAGAATTTTAAATGAGATGAAAAACACTCAGGGTAAGTTTATTGTTACCACATATTCTTCAAATTTGTCCCGTCTAAACCAGGTGCTTGATGCAGCTAGGAGTTTGAACAGGAGAGTTTGTTTTGTTGGACGCTCTCTTCTAAAGGCGAAGGATGTTGGAGTAGCTATGGGTTATATGAAAATCGATAAAAATATGGAGATAGCACTTCAAGACGTTAGAAATTATAACGACAAGCAGATTGTTCTAATTGTTGCAGGAAGTCAGGGTCAGGAAAATTCTGCATTATCAAGAATTACCAATGGAGATCACAGAGATATAACGATAAACAGTAAGGATTGTGTTGTTTTTTCCTCGGATCCAATTCCGGGAAATGAAGTTGCGATTAATGCACTAATTGACGACATAGCAAAATCAGGCGCGAAGGTTTTATATTCTGACGTTTCTTCCGGATTTCATGTTTCTGGTCATGGAAGTATGGGAGATTTATCTTTAATGATGTCTCTGGTGCGTCCGAAAAAAGTTCTACCAATTGGTGGAACTTATAAGCATATGATTGCATATAAAACCTTGGCCAGGAAGCATGGATTTTTAGACCGTGATATTTTACTTCCGGAAGATGGACAGGAAGTGTTGTTTAGTAAAACTGGCGCTACTTACGGTAAAAAAGTCCCGCTTCATAATGTTTACGTTGATCAAGTTTCAGGAGAAGAAGTTGACACTTTCGTTTTAAGAGACCGGGAGAAAATTTCTAAAGAGGGAATTGTTGTAATAATGTGTGAGATAGATACATACGGCGGATTGGTAGAAAAACCAAATGTAATAGCCCGGGGATTTTCATCCGCGGAAATTCCTGATATTACAAACGGACTCGCAAATGAAATTAAAAACAATTTAAGACCGAAGAAAAATAAAGTGACTGATTGGAATTACGTTAGAAAAACCATTGGAAATATTGCAGAAAAATATCTGGTAACTAAATTAAAGCGCCGCCCGTTAGTTCTTCCGGTAGTGATTGAGGTTTAATTAATCTTAAAATAAAACGGGAATTGTGACTTTATCAATTTCACTTCCGTCTTTTGCACTGCTCTGATAAACTTCCAAAATTCCTTCAGTAGCGATAGTTTGAAATTTTAATTCTTTTTCAAAAGGGCCAAATTGTCCAGCGTCAGATGAATTTGCCATTGCAGTTGCTTGAGATAAAATATTTCCTTCAGAGTCCGTTAGTCTTATTGAAACGACACTCTCAAAAACTCTTGCATTCCCTTTTACTACGGCACCGCTTTTTATAAGATCTCCAGTTCTTGGAGATAATACCTCTATATTTCTCGAGGATGCGGGACTGATTGTAGTCAAGTCATCATTTTGTGTGGTTGAAATAGCAGGAAAAGGTGTGGGAGAAGTAAAGGGATTTGTAATTTTTGTTAGAGAAAAATTACTTGCTACAAAAAGCATTATTAAAGCTAGCGGAATAAGAACTGCCAATAAAAACAGCAAATCTTTTCTCAAGGTCTGAATATATTAGCATGATGAGATATTTTAAGTCAAACCGCGGGAGGTAATTATTGACAATTGAGACTTGATAAGCACGTATTCTTTGCTTCTCCCGAAAGAGAGTTGCAAATACTGCATTGTGAAGATGGGGAACCGGTAGTGCTAGGCTTTGCCTTAATTGCATCCTGCATAACTCCTGAAATATCTGAGAACTTTATATTAGTGGGTAAACTAAAAACTGTAGAGTTTACTGTCCATGCGCCGCACTTATAGTCAACTTCCTGAGTTACGTCAAGATAATCCTTAGAAGCCGTGTCTGAAATTAATTCATCCTGAGATATTGTCATTTTTATTCCCATATTGTTGGGAATCGAAGAGCCCCAGATATAAGTATCATCGCCATTTCTTATCATATTTATCGCTGAACTCTTTCCGTTTGTAGTCATGCTAATATCACTTCTCATTTGATTACCAGTTAAGTAAACTGTTCCTTCGGTTGAGCCGGTTGTTGGGTCATCATAAACAAAAGTACATTTTTGAGTCTTACCGGATTTTAAAAGTCCTAGAATATTATCTTTCGTTGACATGCTTTCTTGATCTAGGGATTTAGTGGTGTTGCTATCTGTGGGTTTTGGATTATTTTTACTGTATAGAAAAGCCCCGCCTGCACCTACGAGAATTATTGCCGCAGCTATAATTCCGATTATCGCTTGTTTGTTTTGCACAATGGTATTTTAGATTTCTAGTGTTTAAAAGTCAAGCTCTCTCCTTCCAGTTTCTTTTGTTATAATAATCCTCCATGGAAAACAAACATTTAATTGGTGCAGGAGTAATTGGTCTTATGATACTCCTTATAACACTTTTTATTTTCCAATCAAACAAATCTCCCAGCCCGACAGATACAGGATTACTTAATTTGGATTTTACTAAAAGACAAGGGGTTTCAACCAGGCCCGAAATTAAAGAACTAAGCGCGCAGGATATAAAGGTTGGAACTAGCTCTGCTGGGGTCGCAATAGGAGACATAGTGGTGGTTCACTATATAGGAGCATTCACTGATGGAAAAAAATTCGATTCATCTTATGATAGGAAATCTCCATTCACGGTTGAGGTAGGAAAAGGGACTGTGATTAGAGGATTTGAAGAAGGAGTTATGGGGATGAAAATTGGCGGAAAAAGAAGAATATTTATTCCATCGGAATTGGGATATGGAGCAAAAGGACAAGGCGCAATACCTCCAAACTCTTCGCTTATTTTTGATGTCGAGCTACTAGAAATAAAAAGTAAAGAATCTGCTGCCTCAGTTATTGATCCTGTGACGGAGAATCCAATACCAACGGAAGAAAAAAAAGAAGAAAATAACTCGGGGTCAGTGTCTGATCCTGCTCCCGAGCCTCAGGCAGAAATACCAACTGAGACTCCTACGCCTAGTATTACTCCTTCTGAATAGCCTACGAATTCTTTTATTGCTTTTTTAAATTTAATCGTTAAAATTGAATCATGAAGTTAAAAAGTCCTGCATTTTTAGATAATCAACAAATCCCTTTTCAGTATTCCTGTGATGGAGATAACGTAAATCCCCCTTTAGAAATAAACGATATTCCTGAAAATGCAAAAAGTTTGGTTTTAATTATGACAGATCCGGATGCGCCTGGTAAAACTTTTACGCATTGGCTTATGTGGAATATACCTCCCCAAACAAAAGAAATCTTAGAATCTGATTGGCCGGAAGGCGCGGAACAGGGAATAAATGATCGCGGACAGTTGGGTTATCAGGGGCCATGTCCTCCTTCCGGAGTTCATCATTATCATTTTAAACTTTATGCGCTAAGTTCTAAATTAAATGTAGATCCTGGAATAAAAAAAGAAACGCTTGAAAGAGAAATAGATGGTTTAACAATTCAGAAGACTGAGTTAATAGGCATTTATTCAAGATCTAATTAATGGATCCCGTTAGAATCCGCGATCGCACAATAAGATATCTAATGGGAGGATAAAATCTATGAAAGTAAAAATAAAAGAAATGAAATTGCAGTTGATCGCGATCTGATTTTAACGGGATGGATTTAGAAAATAAAATCGTTTTAATAACGGGTTCAAGCAAGGGAATTGGTGAAGCAATTGCTTATGCTTTTGCGAAAAAAAAAGCTAGGGTGGTTGTTACTTACAATAGTGATGAGGAGGGTGCGCATAAAGTCTCAGATAGATGTAAAGAGTTAGGCTCGTTAGATGTTTTTGTTGTAAAGCTTAATATCTCAGACAACACAAGTATTCAGAATGCCGTTTCCAAAATTGAAGAAAAATTCGGCCATATAGATATTCTTATAAATAATGCAGGCGTAATAGGGTGGGAAAAATTTGAACATGAAACACTTGAAGAAATAGAAAACCAGGTGAGGACCAATCTGGAGGGAATGATAAAAATGACTTCTGCTTCCTTTCCTCAAATTAAGGAAGGAATTATTAATATTGCGTCACGAGCCGGACATCTCCCCTACCCTGGTAGAAGCGTATATTGTGCGACGAAGTTCGGGGTGGTAGGTTTTACAAAAAGTTTAGCTGAAGAATATCCGGATCTCAAAATTTTTACTGTTTCTCCGGGTGCTACTAAAACTGAAATGTGGAATTTTGAATCCGGTGCTGATCCTGAAACGGTTGCAGATTATATTGTGAAAGGCTGGCTTGGTGAAGTTCCTCTGAAAGACGGAGACCTCAATGTTTGGGAATTAATAAAATAAATGGATCAATCCCGAGAATTTTTTGACACAGAGTTGTTTCTTACTCCACAGGAGCATGAATTCCTAGGAGGAACTCCCCCGGTGCTTGATGATCCCGAAGGTTGGTTTTTAGTTTCAGGAGTAGGAAAAGGTTTGTCTTCTAAGATTATTAGGGAAATAAGATCGGAGAAAAAGTTCATGGGAAGCATGCTTTTGAACGTAGTATTTCCAGGAAATCCAAAACAGCTCGGTTTCAGATTGGGAAACATTGATGACAACGGAAGAACTCTTGAAGATCCTATTATTGCAGAAATTGACCCGCAAACGCATGAGATAACAGAAAGGACTGATTTAAGAGAAGTCTTTTATAATACAGTTAAAGAGGGCGGAGTCCGATTACATCTCCACTCTGTTAATAACGATATTGGTGAAGCTCAGTCTTTGGGCGGAGAGCAAAAAGGTTAACTATTTTAACTCAAGACTTCTCCAGAGGATTCGAGAAGCTATTGTGCGGTGAGGAGACCATTTGGCACTTATCTCCAAAAGTTTATTATGACTTGGTTTGTCTTTAAGTTTATAAAGTTTAATAATCGCATTTTGTAATCCTAAATCTCCTGTTGAAAAAACATCAGGTCTTTGCAATGCAAACATTAAAAACATTTCCGCAGTCCAGGGCCCAACACCTTTTATTTTTAACAGTAATTCAGTAACTTTTTCATTTTCCAGATTATCAATTGTTTTAAGATCAACTTCTCCGCCTGAAACTTTTTCCGCTAAATCTTTTAGAAATGAAACTTTGCCCCAAGAAGTGCCAACATCTCTCAGTCGTTGATCAGGAATGGTTAAAAGATACCTTGCTGTAATCTTTTTTTTTGGAAATAAATCTTTGAATCTTTCAAAAATTACATCTGCAACTTTTCCAGATAATTGTTGACCTATTATTTCTCGAGTCAAGCTAACGAAGTAGTCATTTGATTTTTCAAATTCCAACGGCTCAATTTTTAACCCTATTTCATAAAGAACAAGGTCAACTTTTTTAAAATGTTTTAAGGCCTTGTCCATTTATCCTCTTTCAATTAACTTGTATCCCCTAGTCTTAACAGTAACTATTTCGTAATTTTTATCGTGATCCTTAAGTTTACTTCGGACTCTAGCTACCAGTCTGTCAATTGCCCAGTCAGTTACCCCTAAGCTTTCAGTTTCGGGCCAAACAGCTTCTATTATCTGTTCTCTCTCACAGATTTGGTTTTTATTTTCCTCAAGAAATATTAAAAGCGAGTTTTCTTTTTTAGAGAAATCAGATGTCTTATTTTCTTTCTTCTTCTCTTCAGCCTTCGACTTTATAAAAAAATCAAATATAGGACTGAAAATCTTAAAAGCAGAATCAAAGAATCCGGTATTAATTAAATATTCTTCGCGCTTTAGTTCTTCCAGTGTAGGTTTTTTCTTGGAAGCAAGATTTAAAAGCATTTCCTGCTCGGAAGAAGCTAAGCTTTCCCAGAGCTCTTCGGATTGGAGCGATATTCTCTCGTCACTTTTAAGGAATTCGAAAAGTTCACTTGGCTTTACATTTAACCCAGCTTCTCTTAGGGAAATTAAAGCAAATAGTAAATACTGAGTGTGTCCGTCGACTAGTTTTAAAAGTTCATGGATCGTATCTTTAGGAAGCTTGATATTGTATTGCCTAATACTTGATTCAAAAACAATTTGAGAATCAGCTTTTTCTGCAGGTTTTATATATAAGTTATCTGAAAAAACGAATACGGATTGTTTGGTAAAAATAACCGGCTCAAGATGATCCAGTGCTCTGTCGCTTGTAAAAACATAAGAGAGGCGGTTATGAGCCGCATCCAGTAATCCCAGAATGTTTGCAAAAAGATCAGGGGTTATAGCGTTCTTCATCCTGTCAAATCTTAAGAAAAAGATTGTAGGAAGAAATCCCTGGTCGCATAAATAAACAATACTTTTTCTTAGGTTATCAATTGTTAAGAATAAATCCTGAGACTGGATGCTGTCTAAGAAATACAAGTCAATTTGTTTCTTTACAAAAAGAGGCATGTCTCCTTTTTCAACATTGTCTGCCAAACGTTTAAAGGTGAGAACCCAAAAAGGATAAATTTCCCGTTCAACTAAATCATTTAAGTCAACCGGAATAAAGAAATGCATCTTGGAATCTAAGTATTTTTTAGATATCTGGGGATGATAAAGAAAAAATCTCAGAAAATTACTTATTCCTACTCTCTTCATTCCGATTAAAACTACAGATCTTCGCTGCGTTATGTGATGTCCTAGTTTTTTTGCATCGTCTTTCCGGAATTCAATTGGGTATCTGGCTTCTACTACGTTTTCATTCATGGAGACATTTTAGTCGTAAAAACCAATATTAGCAAACATAAAAACTGTCAGGTTTTTGACTGGAATAAATCCTTTTTGAGTCAAGCTAGTCTTAAGTATTATCGTTTATTATGTTTGCATGAGTGCAGATACACAAATAGGACAAGTACCGGCAGATGTTCAAGCAGCTGCAGAAGCTAGCGCGCAAGTTGGTCCACCACGGCAGGACGTTGTTCAAGCAGGCGTTCAAACTCCAGATGCTCAAAGACCTAGTTATTATAGAATCTCACGTATCTTAGGGCCTAACGGGACAATACATGCCCTGCATAGAAAACCTGTAGTTAGAGCTGGAGGAGTGACGCGTGGGGGTTTGGAATTATCAGCTCGACCTAGACCTGAGCAATTCCATGCAACCCCTGAGATTGTTTTATTTTCTCCAGAAATGATTGAAGATCCTTCCGCAAGCAGGTTCTAATCACTTTTTTCTTGTACTCTTTTGAATCTCCCGTTATAATAGATGTATTATGGCTAAAAGAGGTCGTTATGGTCCCCGTGGAAAATTTAAGCTAAAACTCAAAAAAAAGACAATTTATACGATCTTTGCATTGGGTCAGATTGCAGGAGGAGCTCTTCTCCTTCTTTCATTTGTAGGATCTGGTTCTTCTTTCGAATATATTAATATTGCTATAAGACAGTATTTTGGTCCCATGTCGTTTTTTCTTCCTTTTGTACTTATTCTTTTTGGATTTTTATTTTTTAAGCTTAAATTTGTTTTATCCCGCCCAAATGTGGCCTTCGGTTTCCTGATATTATTTGGCTCTGCGGTTACTCTTTTTAGATCCGGATATGTAGGAAAAATGCTTTTTGCTAACGTTTCTGACGTTATAACTCCGCTCGGAACTTTCCTGGTCTTTTTAACCGGAATTTTTATCGGCTTGGTGGTTCTATTTGACACTTCAGTAGACGAGTTAGTAAAAGGAATCGGGGCGATGAAGGGAACTTCAGGAAAATTATTGCCATTAGGTTTTCTCAAAAAGAAGAAAGATCCTCTGCATGGTAAACAGATGACTATAAGAGAAGGACAATTTAATAATAAGGGGCCTGCTATTGTAGCAAATACCGTTAAAAAGGATGAATCATTGATATCGGAAAAATTAGTGAGCAATACCTTGTCTTCGGGACTGATTTGGGAATATCCTCCGCTTGATTTGCTTAACGATGGAGAGGGGGGAAAAGCAGACAGAGGAGACGTGAAAGAGACCGCAACAGTAATTGAAAGAACTCTTCAAAGCTTTGGAATTGCGGCAAAAGTAGTTGAGGTGAATTTGGGCCCTGCAGTTACTCAATATGCCATGGAAGTGGCGCTTGGAACCAGAGTTTCTAAGATCACTTCTCTCGCAAATGATTTAGCCCTAGCTACTCAAGCTCCAACCGGCCAGATTAGAATTGAGGCTCCAATTCCGGGAAGAAATTTAGTTGGAATTGAAATTCCGAATAAGTCTTTGGAAGTAGTTCCTCTAAGAACTATGCTTGCCTCAGATATTATGAGAAAAACTAAAAGTAAGCTTGCGGTTTCCTTGGGTCTTGATGTTTCGGGAAATCCTTTGATCGCTGAGATCGGAAGAATGCCCCATGTTTTGGTAGCGGGAACCACGGGATCGGGGAAATCAGTGCTCATTAATTCTTTTATCGCTTCCCTTTTGTTCCGGGCTTCTCCTGAGGAAGTAAAACTAATTCTTATTGATCCTAAAAGAGTGGAACTTACCGCATATAATGGAATTCCTCATCTCATGGTGCCGGTAATTGTTGACGTTGAAAAAATTCTCTCCGCTCTTAAGTGGGCAACAAATGAGATGGACAGAAGGTATAAAACTTTTGCTGAAAGAGGAGTAAGAAATATTGACGGATATAATGAGCTGGCAGGATTTCAGGCGCTTCCATATATAGTAATTTTCGTTGATGAACTTGCAGACTTAATGATGTTTGCGCCGGTTGAGGTTGAAGATACGGTAGCCCGTCTTGCTCAGATGGCAAGAGCTACGGGAATTCATCTGGTAGTGGCAACCCAGCGCCCGTCAGTAGACGTTATCACCGGACTTATTAAAGCAAATATTCCTTGCCGGATTGCCTTTAATGTTTCTTCCATGATTGACTCACGTGTTATTATTGATGGCCCGGGAGCAGAAAAATTATTAGGACGCGGGGACATGCTTTATATACCTCCTGATCAAGCCAAACCTACGAGAATTCAAGGAGCATATATAACTGAGAAAGAAGTGAAGAGATTGGTTGAATTTCTGAAAGAGAAATCACCGCCAGTTGAATACACTGAGGAAATTGTTTCTACCCCCTATGCCCGTAAAGGAGCAGGTGCGAGTACTAGTGGAACTGACGGAAGAGATGCTGTTTTTGCAGAAGCAGTAAGAATCATTTGTGAGTATGATAAGGCTTCGGCATCACTTCTTCAAAGAAGGCTTTCCATAGGATATTCCAGAGCCGCAAGAATTTTAGATCAGCTTGAAGCGGAAGGAATCGTAGGAAGAGCTGAAGGAAGTAAGCCTCGCGACGTTTTAGTAAAAGACCCCAGTCAGATATTAGGTGAAGCCTCAGAGTAGCTATGATTAGAATTGGTTCAGCGTTTGCAGAAGAACGTAAAAGAAAGAATTTAACAATTGAGGAAGTAGCCAGAGCTACGAAAATAAAAGAAGATTTCCTAAGAGCCATAGAAAAAGGAGATTTTAAAGCTTTGCCTTCAAGTGCCTATGCATATGGTTTTGTTAGAAACTACGCAAAATTCTTAGGTCTTCACGTAGAAAGAAGTCTTGCTCTTTATCGCCGTGAATACGATGAGAAGAAAAATGTTGAAGTCTTGCCAAAGGGTTTGGCAAATCCGGGTGAATATTCTCCGCCTAAATTCCGAATCGGAAGAAGTTTAATTCTCATATCAGCTCTATTCGTGGTAGTTGTTGGATTTTTACTTTTCCAATACAGAGCTGCTATTTTTAACCCGAGTCTCACAATTGATTATCCATCGGAAAATCAAACCATAAACTCATTAACAGTAGAGGTTAAAGGGAAAACCGATCCTAATGCAACCCTAACCATAGATAGTGAAGAAGTTCCTGTGGAAAGT
>CAZSXQ010000015.1:0-12375 GCA_964611415.1 uncultured Gammaproteobacteria bacterium | reverse complement strand
TCCTTCAGCTTGAGGAAACCTAATCATACCCGCCAGCACAATAGCTGCGATGAGTAAAATTGATATCTTAAAGAATAAAATTGAACCTCGTTTCATATATTTTTATTATACTCCCTAACTTCCGGCTAGTGGCCATGTGTCAACGATTCCTACCGCCAAATGCACCCAAGCGATTAAAAGCACAATTATTATGAGAGCTATTACGATAATTCTGTGATTTATATTTTCAAGCGAAACGTTAGGGAGTGTTAGGTACTACTTTGTGAATTGATTGACCGTACTTTCCCTCTAGCTGAGGCACCATCTGCATCCTTGTTGTGTCTCCGTTATTTAATGGACCGGCACTATTGTCAACCCATCCATCTGTAACGCTAGCTGCATCTTCGAGAGACAGAGCGTCAATTGTAATTCTTCCTAAAATTACAGCAGGATCTGTTGATTTCCTACCTGGATTAAATGGAATAGCTGTAGATCCCCAACTTCCATCCTCTAATCTATGAGTATATGTTAAAACCTTTACCCGGCCTCCTTCATCTACTAATGCATTTGGTACTACTAATTCCTGGGCTACATTGTATCGAAATCTTAGGCCTTGCTCTGCAATTCTTCTGCGATCCCTAACTGCTTGAGCAGCTCTCTCATCAGAGGTAATACTCTCTAGAACAAAAGGTATAAATCTTCTAAGCCCACTGCGTCTCTCAGCTGCCATAGCGCGATTCTAGTCTTTACTTCTATAAAAAGTCAAATTACTCATTCGACCTCATGGTGTTCTATTTTTAAAATTAAATTTCCTTCTGATACAATTGCCCCATGAAACAATATCTTCTTATCCTATGTGGTCTTCCCTATGCAGGAAAAACAAAACTGCGAAATGAACTTATAAAACGTTTTAAAATTAGCTATGTTTCAGTAGATGAACTGATTGACGAAAAAAATTTAGATCTAGGAAAAATGACTCAAGAAGAATGGGATATGGTATATTCCGAAGCATTCGAAAATTTAAAAAAATTATTAACAGATGGAAAAACCGTAATAATGGACATTGGAAATTTAAAACGCAGTCAAAGAAATAGCGCAAAAGCTGTTGCAGAAAGTTTGAATGTAAAACATGTTTTGGTTTATATAGATACTCCCATGGAAGAAATTAAAAGAAGAAGGGAACTAAATCAAAAAATAAAAGAAAGAGGACATTTGGATGATCAACTAATGGATCATGCAATTAATATGTTTGAAGAGCCAACTCCGGATGAAGATCCAATTTTCTATAATCAGAATATCAACTTAGAAAAGTGGGTCAATAAATATATTTTGTTGTAGTTGATTCATTAATACTGATGCCAAATAGCTTTTCAATTTTTTCAATATAATCTTCTGGGATTTTTTTAGGATAAACCGGGAGCAGGGGCAAATCTTTTCCGTAACTTATTCTTTCTCTTTTTGTTTTTTTTGCCCATTTTTCATTAAGCTCTTTCCATTTATCATATTTCTCTTTTGACATGTGCATAGTGCCTAAGCAATTTAAGTTTCCGCAACGGCAAATATGTAGACAGGGATCACAAAATTTGTCTATTGGAGAAAGTAGATACGGAATAGTCAGCTCTTCCCCTTCAGAAATTTTTCTAAGAGCGAAAGCCAGCGTGTGACCTTTATGTGTATAAAGAAAGGAGTTTGGGACACATGAATGATTCAAAAGATGGACTCCGGGTTTTTCTAAGTCAGGAGAAATTACCGCCCGGTCATGATAATACATCAGATATATATTTTCTTCATCAACCACTGTATCTTCCGGACGAAGAACTTTTCCAATATAATCTCCGATTACAATGCCTTTTGGGATATCTTTCGAAACAAACAAACCTCTTCCTTTTCTTTTCGTATTTCTTATTTCCCAATATTCTTTTGAAAGTAAAATCATAAAATCCACTCTATCACATTTAAATCTTCTGATATAATTGCCTGATGAAAACTAAAGAAACCAAGCACCCCCCCGTTATATTAAGAGAAAACGAGTACGACGGCATTTCCTATGTGTCTCCTACCTGGGAACAGATGGGTGAGTATACTTTTAGATTAGCAAAGGAGATTCTGGATTCCGGAGAAAAATTCGACAGAGTAGTAGCATTAGCAAAAGGCGGATGGACATGGGCAAGAACCTTAATGGATTATCTAGGAATTGACGAGATTTCATCAGTTAGATTTAAATCCTATCAAGGAATAAGAGAAGCTATTGAGCCACAATTAGTTCAACCATTAACTGACTCCATACATGGACAAAAGATTTTACTTTTTGATGAGGTAATAGACACTGGAGAAACAGTAAAGAGGGCGTCTGAGTATTTAAAAATAATGGGTGCAAAAAGTTTAAAAATTGCAGCGCTTTGCTACAAACCTCACTCATGTATTACTCCTGATTATTTTGCATTTAACACTAAAGCTTGGGTGGTTTTCCCGCATGAAATAAGAGAGTTTATTGAAGCATCTTCTCACAAATGGAAATTAAACGGAGTAAAAGATGAGGAAATTAGAAAGCGATTAGACAAAATTGGGATTCCAGACGCACAGGTGAAATACTTCCTGGATAAAATAACCCCTTAATCATTTCCGATTTTCATTCCAACCCAAATCCCAATAAATCCTCCCACTCCATTACCGAGTATCGAAACTAAAGAGAAAACAGAAGAATGAAAAAGTAATACCGGAATATATCCTCCTACAATTGAACCTACTAACACGCAAATCCAAATAGCTTTTTTAGTAGACACACTTCCATAGTAGCAGATAAAAATTCTTCTGCTATAATTTTTCTATGGACGAAGTTTTAAAAACAGTTCAACAAAACAGTCCGATTTCAAGCCCTCAATTAACAAGAAATAAATTCTCTCCTAAAAAGGTTAAAATCATACTTTTTAGCTTTGCAACAATACTCTTCTTAGTAGCATTTATAACCGGTGGATTGTTTTTAGGCAAGAACAAACATAGCGAAAATCAAAATAATCCCTTATTTAATAATTTACAAGTTTCTGGATTGAGCGAGGCTGAAAAAGAAGGCAAAAGCTTAAGCGGCAATAACTGTGTGGGAACAGAGAAAAGAAAATTAGCAACACTTCCCATGAAAATGGAAGATTTTTCTATGATTATTCCCTACGGGTTAGTTGTTGGAGACCACGTTACCCCAATTGATCACCAGTATTTCTCTCCTACTATATTTAATTCTCCTCGTGACACTTATGAAGTAATGGCAATGGCAGATGCAAATCTTGTGGAAATTCAACCCCGGGTAAAACCTGAATACACAGAATACCGGATGGTCTTCACAATCAGCTGTACGCTTTTTTATTACTACGATCTTGTAACAAGTCTTTCTCCTGATATTAAAACGCAGTTTGATAAAGCGTCTGGCTCTTTCAGCAAGCAAATGAATATTCCCGTAAAAGCCGGTCAGGTTATTGGCAGAATCGGCGGACAAACTTTAGACTTTGCAGTTTGGGATATGGATGTAATATTAAAAGGATTTGTAGTCCCGGAGAATTACAAAGGAGAAAGCTGGAAAATTCATACCGTAGATCCGCTAGATTACTATACGGAAGATCTTAAAAAATTGGCTTTATCCAAGTATATTAGAACCGTCCCACCCGTGAGCGGAAAAATTGATTATGATATTGACGGAAAACTTGTTGGCAATTGGTTTGTAAAAAATACAAATGGATATGAAGGGATAAGAAAAAACAATAATCCGCAGGGTTACTCGCGGACACATCTGGCGATAGTCCCAAATCATATTGATCCTACTTTCTACATGATCTCTTTTGGTAATTTTGGAGGTGAATTCAGACAGTTTGGAACTAGTAAAGACTCGTTGGATCCAACGGACATGGACGTAAAAACAGGTCTTGTTAAATACGATCTTTTTGATGTTCAATACACCAAAGAAAACGGAGAACAATGGAACGGGATGAGTTTTGATAAAAATATAAAAACGTTTTCTGGTAATACTTCAAGAGGGTGTGTTATTTTTCAATTACAAAGCGCCCGAAGTCTTAAAATGGAAGCTTTCCCAAATATCAATTGCCAGTCTGCCTCAGGTTTTTCAAATAAAGCAATTATTTACGAGAGATAGCCTAATTTCTACTTCCCTTCTATAAATTTCCCTCATAAACGAACAACTATAATTACCCCGTGTCACTAGGAACAACTTACACTGTTATTCCGTAACAATGTGAATTCTAGCTGAAACAAGATTTGCCAAAACGTTAAGCTGCGATTTCATTTGTACCTGATATAATTTTGGCCCAACATCATAAATAAGCGCTGGGGAAATAAAATGGTAAGTTTCTACGATCCCATCCCTGATAATTTCTGAATTTGATACTAAATAACTATTTGTTTTGTTAAATAACCTAACAGAAACACTACCATTCGCCGTTGGGACGTTAATAAATGCTTCAAAATGAACCTCTTTAATATCCGGGTACTGGCCGATATCTGCTGTAGTTAATGCCCCTGATACATCTGTCCAATCAGAGGATTGATTAGTTCCTGAACCAATATTTATATAGTGATCTTTTGTAGTAGTTTTTTTGGTTTCTTCTGTTGAAGTAAAAGGTAACAATGTCGGAGTAGGGGATAATAAATCAGTAAACTCGGGGGAGATTGAAGGATAAGTAACGTCAGCTTTGATTCTTATTGGTGGCTGATTGAATAATTAGATAGAAAACTCCTGCAAGTAAAATCAGAATAAATACTGAAACAAAGATTAGTATTATCCTTACACCCTTTTCAAACCTACGGATTTCCTTTTCATCTTCATGAAGCTCTTCTAAGATAGAAGAATTACTTGGCTCTTTTACCACCTTTTAAGCTTATAAGAGAATTTTTAAAAAGTAAAGAATCCCTCCTGCTATAATTGCCCTATAAAGCTTTTTTCTGAAAACAACGTTTGGAACCTATTGAGAGTATCCATGTCTTTCATATTGCTATGGGGTTTTTTTGATAAACTATTTGGTCTCGGTTTTGCAACAGAATCAAATAAATCTTGGCTATTGGGTATTTCTCCTACTACTGGATTTTTAAGCAATGCTCCTGATGGACCATTTGCTCCAATCTTTAACAGTCTTTCAGGAAATATCGTGGTAGATATTTTATTTATGGGAGGGTTGCTTTTAGTCGGAGCGGCACTGCTTCTTGGAATCGGGATGAAGATCGCTACTTACTCAGGAGCATTAATGATGTTTTTAATTTATCTTTCTCTTTTTCCTCCGGAAAATAATCCCTTGATTGATGAGCACATTGTTTACATTACTATTTTGATTGGCTTGGCAATAAGAAGTGAAAAGAAAAAATTCGGATTTGGGAAAAAATGGTCAGAAATTAAATTAGTTAAAAAGTATCCAATTCTTAAATAAGAACTAACTATTTTCTGCTTGTCCTGAGATTTGTCGAAGAGTTATAATTACCCCGAATGGGAATTAAATTTAAAAACGATAATTACAGAAGAGTCCGCGGATATTCAAGATTTCTTGAAATAAAATGTGCCTCATGCGGTCATTTTATTTGTCATTATCAAAAAGACGGCCCGGGAATACTTAAAAGAATGTACGTGGATAGAATCATTGGATTGGATTTAAATAAAAGTAGGCAAATAGTATGCAAAAATTGCAAAAATATCGTTGGCAATTTAACTATTTATGAAAAAGAAAACCGTCCGGCATACAACGTCTTTCCGGGAAGCATTTCTAAAAAGATCGTGAAATCAATTCTGCTATAATTGCCCCATGATTATATCCCTTGACATGTATACAGGACGCTGCGCTTCAATTTTCAGTTCTCAATTTTCAATTTACAATGTTTTGACACAGATATATGTATTGACACGTATATACGATTTAGTGTATATTATAAACAGATATGGATTTTAATACTTTTACCGCACTTGCTGAGCCGAATAGATTTCAGATAGTTGAACTTCTACTTAAGGGTCCCCGACCCGTTAATGAGATCTCCCATTTATTAAAACTTGATCAACCTAAAACTTCAAAGCATCTTAAAATCCTGGCTGATGCTGGCGTAGTTGATGTAAAACCTATGGCACAAAAACGAGTTTACGCTCTTTCTCCTAAACCCTTTAAAGACATAAACAAGTGGATTGAAAATTATAGATTAATTTGGGAAAATAACTTTGATCGTTTGGATAAAGTTCTAGCAGAAATGCAAATTAAATAATATGGCAGGTAAAACAAAAAATCACTCCATCCTTCTGGTTTGATAAAAATTGCGGAGAAGCAATTAATTTCTATACCTCTGTATTTAAAAATTACGCGGACTACGCCCTTATATTTGACAATGGTATGACGTTACCCATATAAACATAGTAGGCCATAATGTTTTTGATTTATTTACTACTGGGTGCCCTAGCATTTCTAAATAGCTTTAATGTAGAAATTGAAACTCAAGCGCCAAAAATTCCTGAAGCATCCTCCCAAGCCGAACAAGCTGAAGGCGAAGTTTTGGCAGAAGTAGCTGGTATAAGCATAGCTGACCTTGAGGCACCATTCTCAAAAACCGGACAGGCTCAGCTTCCAAACCCAATGCACGCTTTCTCAAGTTTTAAAGCCGCTTATGGAGGGAACACTTATATTTACGTACTTGGAGGGCAAGGAAATAGACCTTTGTATAATACAGTTTATAGAACTTTGATAAATCCAACTACTGGAAACCTGGGGACTTTTTCAAAAACTGGATTGACGCAGCTTCCTAAAGGAACAGAAACACATGCGTTGGTGCTCGCAACCATTAATTCAAAAAACTATATTTACATGATTGGCGGAGATGGAGACAAAACAGTCTACCGTTCAACGATTGATTCTTCCACAGGAGAAATGGGACCTTGGACACTTAAAGGACAGGCTGAGCTTCCAATTGGTTTGGATACTCACATGCCGGCTGTAGCAAAAGTTGGCACTAAAACATATGTATATATCATGGGTGGAATTGGTGAGTCTGGTAATGATGTGAGAAAAACTGTTTACAGGGCATTAATAGATCCTATAACTGGAAACATGGGGACTTTTTCGACAGCTGGACAGGCTCAGCTTCCTCAAGCTACATATTGGGGAAGATCCACTCAACTAGTAATTAATGGAGAAACCAATGTATACGTGATAGGCGGATCAAACTATGGCACTAGGTACAACACCGTCTATAAAGCAACTGTAAATCCCACAACTGGAAACATGGGGACTTTTTCGACAGCTGGACAAGGACAACTTCCTATAAAGATAGAGGCAATGCACGTTCATATTGCTTCGATTAACGGAACCAATTATTTGTATGTTGTTGGGGGAGACACAGGAAGAACATCAAGCACAGCATATAAGGCCCCTATTGATTCATCGGGAAATATAGGAACTTTTACTACCTTAAGAAATTCTACGCTAAAGACTGATGAGGGTGGAGTATTTACACATGTTATTGGAGGGAAAATATATATGTATTTACTCCGGGGAAGCGATGACAATAATACTACAGATGTAATGAGATCAATAGTTAGCGGATCTGCTATCACAGGTTCAAATAAAAAAATAGTTGCCAGCGAAGATTCATATGCTAGGAAAGATCAACCAAACGCAAAGTATGGCGGAAGCGTAACGCTAAGAGTAGACGCTGATCCTGAATTAATCTCTTATTTAAAATTTGACTTAACTAGTCTTAGTAATAAAGTAATCGATAAAGCCGTCTTAAAACTAAAAGTGGATGGTAACGCTAATTCAGGATCCCCTCTTTCAAAAGGTGTCGCGGTAAGAAGCCTTGAAAATATAACTTGGACGGAAGCAACTTTAAATTATAGCAATAGACCAACGTCGACAAATTCTATTGCTTCAATCACAGGAGCGAAAAAACCAGGCGATCTGATTGAGGTTGATGTTACCCCATATATTAATCAGAAGCCTGGAAAAAAAGTTTCCTTAAGTCTGACCAATTATGGAACAGACGGAATTTGGCTTAGCTCAAAAGATGCGAGCTCCGGGAAACCAACTTTGGAAATATCCTACCATTAATTCCTCCTCGTCTTTTTTGATATAATCATCTCCATGTATTATTCACATTCTTGTTCCTACTGCACAAAAATTTTCTATACATATAACAGCAGTAAGCATGAGGCTTCAAAGAAGCTTTATCACGGAATTAAAAAACATTTGATTGAATATAATGAAGATCATAAAGAATATCAGTTTGATGACGGCGTAGAGATAGACGTTAACGAGGTCTATGTTGCTGTGTCTGAATCAAATGATCCTCCGGCTGGCGGTTACGAATTATAAGGTTTAGTTTTGATATACTTCGGTTGTGATTTATAGAAGAAAATCAAAAGACTTTAGTCCTTTTTCCTTCAATTATCTCAAGATAAACTGATATAATCGCCTCATGCAAAAAACTCACATCGTGGGCTTAATCACTTTCTTGTTAACTGTAGTTGCGTTTGGAATACTTTTTACGATTGTCCCCCAGCACCAATCTGATATCACCTCCTTCACATTAAAATATCCTTTTTTTGCACCAATTATAATTATTCTTTGGAGAATTATTGCAATTATTATTCCTCCTCTTCCCGGAGGAGTTCTTTCTTTCGCATTTATCCCAATAATAGGTTGGTTTGGAGCATATGTTTATGGTGAAGTAGGAGTCATGATAGGGGCCTCCTTGGCTTTTTTTATTGCAAGAAGATTCAGAGAACCGACTGTTGTCAGATTTATGCCCTTACAAACACTGCATGTTTGGGAAGATAAGCTGTCAAAAAAACAAGAGTTTTTTGCATTCTTGGGAATAAGACTAGCGGCAGCGTCTGTAATGGATTTTTTAAGCTATGCCGCTGGACTTAGCAAAATTAGTTTTAAAAAATTTATATTGGCAACAATTATCGCAGAACTTCCCGTTGCCATTTGGTATTATTTTGGAGAGGTGGCTTATAAAGAGTTCGCTCAAAAAGGAAGCATAGTAAGCTTTGGAATTTTAATAATTGCAGTCATAATAATTTATTACTTTGTTAAAAATCACGGAGCTATCAAGCAAAGCAAATAATCTTCCTGCTATAATCTGTAAATGATAAGACTTGAGAAATTTTTCATTGGAATTCTTTTCTCGGTACTCTTATCTTTATTCCTAATTCTTACCACTCTTTATTTTCAAATACTTAACAGTAATTACATTTTCGGAATCTTTGAAAAACATGGCGTATACGAAAAGATTGCACCATCTCTTGCAATCTCAATTCCCAATGATCCGAATTTATCCACCGAAGAACGATTTGCCTACTCAGTTATTTTAAAAAATACAACTCCGAATATGATTAAGGAAATTATTGAAACGAATCTTGGCCAAGTATTAAGCTACGCTCATGGAAAATCCGATGATATCACTCTTTCTCTTCCTACAAAGAACATGGGAATAGCGCCTGACGACGTAAGGTGGTCTCTGTCTGAAAATCCTAATCCGCAAGTAAAACAACAGCTGAACATTCTTCATGGAATCGCCACTAAAATTCTTATCCTTTGGGCAATAGTCTTTATATTTTTGATTTCTCTTTATCTTCTATATGGAAAAATCTCCAAGTCAAATATCCTTTTAGGAGGGAACCGCCTTTTAATTACGAATGGGCTTTGGCTTCTAATTTCAGGGCTGATTACTAATTTTTCTTTGGGACAAATGTCAAAAAACCTACCTCCTAATCCAGAACCGTCTCAACAACTTTTGGCTCTTCTTGCCTCTTCTGTTTTTTCAGAAATAATACTTGGATGGATAATCATAGGATCCTTCCTATTTTTCTCAGGAATTATGCTTTTTGTTATTAACAGAAAAGGTACAATGCTAGGTTTCAAATTCTTCTGATATAATATTCTCCTCATGAAAAAAATCTCTATCCTTGTTGTTATTTTTTTAACTATATTTGTATTCAGCTACTTACTTAATCCATTTAAAGCACCTGGTAGTGATAATAAAACCGAGATTGTCAGAATTTATTCCACTAGCAGCGACGCCGCTTCCCTAGAATTACAAAAAGCTGGATTTATAAAATCCTTTACAGCATTTAATATAGCTTTCGCTATTAAAAGGAAAGGCAAAGGTATTGAGCCAGGTGCATATTATTTATCGAAAAATATGAGCGCGTGGAAGATCACGGAGGAACTTTCCGACGGTCCGGATTTAAAAGAAGTAATAGTTTTAGAAGGAATGCGAAAAGAACAAATAGGAGAGAGATTAAAAAGTGTTTTAGGATGGAATAACGATGAGCTTGAAAAATGGAATACGGAATACACAACTACCAAACCGGAATACGAAGAAGGAGTTTATTTTCCAGATACATATCTGATTCCGGTTAATGAAAACGGTAAGGATATCGCTCAGAGAATGATTAATAATTTCGATCTTAAATTTGCTCCTTTCTATGGTAAGTTTGCAGAAAAAGATATTAAATGGACTACTGCTATAAATCTAGCATCAATTCTTGAAAGAGAAGCTGCGGGACCCAAAGATATGCCTCTAATTGCCGGTGTCTTATGGAACAGACTTCTTAAGAATCAAAAACTAGATATAGATGCAACAATTCAATATGCGATTGGAGGAAAGAATGGAAAATGGTGGCCTAGAATTACGGGATCTGACATTAGAAATACTGATTCAAGATTTAATACCTACATCTATAAAGGGCTCCCCCCGCATCCTATTTCAAATCCCGGGCTTACAGCAATTAAGGCAGTTTTAAATCCTGAAGAAACGGATTGTTTTTACTACCTTCACGACAGAAGCCGTCAAATACATTGCTCTGTAATTTACGAAGAACATTTAAGCAATATCGAAAAGTACCTAAATTAAATTCCAAAAAAACGAAGAACGTGAGGCAGAAATATCAAAACGCCCACTATCGCCGAGGCTGTTGAAGCTATTAATACCATCCCAGCCGATACATCCTTGGCATACTTTGCCTCTTCTCTATATTCCTTAGTTATCAAATCTACTACCTCCTCGATTGCAGTATTAATCATCTCGGCAGAGATTACCAAAAGAATAATCATAGCAATAATTGCTTTTTCTAAATTATTTAAACCGAAAATAAATGTAAAAATAACCACAAATATCGCAATTATGAAATGTATTCGCATATTGCGGTTATACTTAGTCGCTGTTTTTATGCCAGCTAAAGCAAATTTAACTGATCCTAAGAAATTGTGTTTTTTTACGATCATTTTCTGAAACTTTTATAAAGACGGTCGAAAATAATAGTCTTCTCAAGAAGGATAGCAGAAACAAACCACAAAAATCCAGCAATATATCCGGCTACTACATCACTGGGATAATGAACCCCCAAATAAACCCTACTTACTCCTATAGCAAGGACTGCTGCAATAGAGACTATCAAAACCAACGATCTTAATTTTTTATTTTTCGTTTGCCGTAAAACGAGATACGTCATTGCTGAAAAGAAAACAAAACTATTCATAGCGTGCCCCGAAGGAAAACTATAAGTATTTTCGTTTATTAAAGGGTGGAGAGATGGCCTGGGTCTTTGATACATCAATTTTAAAATTAAATTTAAAAAAACTCCTGAATAAAGAAACATCAAATAAATTACTGCATCTCTTCTTCTTTTTATAAAAAGATAAAAAGCTACAGATAGTGAGGCAATAAGTAAAACATAAACGCTTCCAAGGGACGTTATAGAAATCATTATGTCGGTGAGCATTGGACTTCTCAAGCTAAATAAGAAATTTGTAAGAGTAGAATCAAACAGAAAAAGCTCACTTTCAAATACATCATGGGAAATTTTTAGGAAAACATATAATGAAACAAGGCTTATTAAAACGACAGCAAAAATCTGAAGAAATAAAGCAAAATTTAATCTTGAGCTAAATAAAAATTTGAAGAAGCGGACAGCTTGCTTATGCATGAATATATTTATTATATCAGTGACCAATCAAATGAAAACAAGATAAAAAACGGGGAGATTAATGCCAGAATTTCCGCTCGCCGGTGAAGACCATTGGAATCTTTGCTTTATTTGCTGCGTCAATTGATGCCTGATCATTGATTGACCCACCTTGTTGCACAATTGCTCCAATTCCTGCTTTTGAAGCCAACTTAACTGAATCATCAAATGGGAAAAAACTATCACTTGCTAAAATAGCTCCTTTTGCATGTTTTCCTGCTTGCTCCAAAGCAATTTTTGTTGATCTGACTCGTGAGGTTTGCCCAGTGCCAATTCCCCGTGTCATAGGGACATCTTTGTCAACGATAATAATTGCGTTTGATTTTATTCTGGTAATAAACTTCCAAGCAGTTTTCATCTGTTCCATTTGTTGTGAGGTCGGCTGCTTTTTAGTAACA
>CAZSXQ010000014.1:0-12408 GCA_964611415.1 uncultured Gammaproteobacteria bacterium | reverse complement strand
TTTAAAAGAGATAAAGACGAAAGGAAAGCCCTGTTTAATGGGCTTATTTCCGCTATGGTTATAAATGGAAGCATAAAAACTACTGAAGAAAAAGCAAAGTCTATTAAAGCAGATGTTGAAAAACTTGTTACAAAAGCTAAGAAGGAACAAGAAGCAGCTAGGAGACTTCTCCAAAGTCATTTAAAACCCCAGGAGGTAGAGAAAATGATAACTGAAATAGCACCTAGATTTAAAAATAGAGCAGGAGGATATACTAGGATTATAAAAACCGGAAGAAGGTTTAACGACGATGCGTCAATGGTAGTAATGTCTTGGGTTGAAGGGGAAGAAGTTATTCTTCCGGTAAAACCAGCTGAGAAAAAAGAAAAAACAGTTAAGACTCCAAAGAGTTTGAAAACAAAAGCAAAAACAAGTTTGAAAAAAGGAAAGGAAACCCCTTCTTCGCGTAAAGCTTTGAAGGGTAAATAAATAATGAAATCGACAAAGGCGAAAGATATAAGAAGAAACTGGCATCTTGTTGACGTTAACGAGAAAACGCTTGGAAGAATTTCCGGAGAAATCGCAGGGCTTCTTATGGGTAAAGGTAAGTCATATTTTGTAAGAAATTTAGATTGCGGAGATTTTGTGGTTGTTATCAATTCAAAAAATGTTAAAGTAACCGGTAATAAAGAAGAAAAAAAAGTTTATTACCGTCACTCAGGATTTCCGGGAGGATTTAAACAGGAAACATTAGGAGAGCTTAGGGCAAGAAAATCAGATGATATAATAAAACACGCAGTAAAAGGAATGCTCCCTCAAAATAGGTTGAGAGATCAAATGCTTGCAAGACTTAAAGTTTTTGAAGGAACAGAGCATGATTTCAATGATAAATTTGGAAAAACCCCACTTCGCCAAGGCTCTGCGGGGCAAGAAGGAGAGAAATAATGATCACAGAAGAACAAAAAACAGAAACAAAAAAATCTAATAAAGATTATGTTTCAACAGTGGGGAGAAGAAGATCAGCGGTGGCTCGTGTCAGAATTTATTCTAAAGTTCCGGATAGCTTAAAATTTGGAGAGCTCCTTGTTAAAAAAGGAGATTTAGCAGTTAACGGTAAGAATATTTCTGAATATTTTTCAGGAACAGTTTCAAAAGCAGCTTATGAGCATCCTCTTAAACTCTCAAATTCGCTTAATAAATATGCAATAACAGCAATAGTTAAGGGTGGAGGACTTCGATCTCAATTGGGCGCATGGGTTTTGGGAGTTTCCCGTGCTCTTGCAGTAATTGATGAAGAAATAAAACCAACACTTAGAAAAAACGGACTTCTTACTCGTGATCAGAGAATTAGAGAGAGAAGAAAAGTAGGAATGGGCGGAAAAGCAAGAAGGCAGAAGCAGTCTCCAAAGAGATAAAGTTTATAATTTATTTTCCTCAATCATTTTTTTAACCCAAGGCGCAAGTTGTTTATAAATTTCTGAATTTTTGTTCTGCAGTTCTTGTCTATTCATTAGCAAAAAGCCATAAGCAAAATCGAGGTTGGGGTTGGGTTGGGCTTTAACTTCCGCGATCAGTATTTCACACACCTCATGTTCGGTATAAATACTTTTAGAATCCTTTGCTTTGTAATAAATTGATCCGAGGTTCTTCAGTTTGCTTATCTCAGTTTTTTCTAATCCCCATTCTCTTTTCAAACAATCATAAGCTGCCTCTTCAGTAGTCTGCAGCTTATTGTCAACGAGTAATTGATGGGATGAAGATGTTATGTCGAGGATCCCATCAAAAGCCGGATGACGTCTGTGCTGGACTACAAATTGATTTTCATAAATTAAGGAAATTGTTAGAGCTTTATGTAGGATTCCTTTTTCATGAGCTTCCCATTTGTCAATTTTTCCAATGACGTTACCATCTCTATCAACCGTTGCGATCATTTGTTTAATCTTGTAATAATTATTCATTAGTTAGATCTATTAATTAAGCCATTAATTAAGTTTAAAAACATTTTTTTGGATTTATCATCAATGACTGATTCTTTAAGTAAGTTTTCCGCCCGGTTTAAATATTTAAGAACTTCTCTCTCTCCATATTTTATTGCACCGGATTTAATAAAGATATCTCTTAATTTTTCTCTGTCAATATCTTTTACTTCTTTTCCGAATAAGTTCCTGAGGATTTTTTTTTGTTCTTCTGTTCCTTTTTCAAAAACATAATTCGTAAAAAGGGTATGCTGATGCTGCTCTATATCACTAAATGTACTTTTTTTCGTTTGACTGCTTTCGTATTTTATATCTAATAAATCATCCTGGATCTGAAAAGCTAATCCTAACTCCGTGCCAAATTTTTTTATAAATTCGTAATCTTTTTTTGTCTCTCCTGCCAGAGCGGCACCAATCATCATTGGTTTTATTAACGAATATCCAGCGGTTTTTAAAAGCATTTTTTGAAGTATTTCCTGGTTTGAAACTCTGCTCTTGCTTGAAATATTTAGATCAATCATTTGTCCAATAAAAACTTCATCAATCATTTCAAAAAAAACGTTTTTTACTCTTTCAAGAGATTCTTTTTCAAAGCTATAGTTATTTAATAATACTTCCCATGACCACGAAAAAAGAAGATCACCAATTAAAATCGCCTGAGAATTTCCGAAATACCCTGGGTCTTTATAGAGATTTTTACCTAATGAGTCAGAGATAAATTTATGGATTGTTTTTACTCCATGTCTTTCATCTGCCTTATCTAATATATCATCATGAACTAAGCAAAAGGCATGAAAAAACTCAATAAATGAAAATAATTCTATTGCTTTCTTATCTTCTTTTCCTCCGAACGCTTTATACGATAAAAATGCTATGTATGGCCTTATTCTCTTGCCTACTTCAAGCTGTTTCCTTAAGTGAATGAAGATGGGATCTGTGCCCCCGTTTTTATAAATTGAATCGGTAGTTTTTAAATTAAAAAAATCCAATATATGTTTGTCGATTTCTCTTTTAAATTCGTTTATTACCATTCTTTCTTCCTCCGAACCTCCTATCTCTTTTAGTATAGTCTACGATAGCTTCTAAGAAATCTTGGGTCTTGGCTTCCGGCAAGAGTCTTTCTATAGAATAAAATTCCGAATTTTGAGATAGCCATCCAAGGTCGGAAGTTCTTTGCTCACCTGAGGTTCTTATAATAAGATCAGCTGGAGAAATGATTCCCTTTCCGTCCCTTAATTTTTCAATTAGCTCTATGTTTATTTTTGTATTCCTAGGAAGTCTTAGGACCTCCTCCATAATTCTTATTTCCTGATCTTGCCCTGAGAAATCAATTGCTATGCAAAAAATTTTGTAAGTATTTTCTCTGGTTTCTTTTTCTGCCTTTTCAATTGTTCTAACGAGTGATTCAGGAAGTCTGTCGCGCCTTCCAATATGAACAAATCTTACATTTTTTTCTTTCAGTTCTTCAAGTGTTTCATTGATACCTCTTTCATATAAATCCATAAGGGCTGATACTTCTTCTTGTGACCTCTTCCAATTATCAGAAGAAAATCCCCAGATAGTAACGACTTTAACAGGTAAGTTCAAAAGTTCCCTCAACACTTTTTTTAAAATTTCAAAACCTTTCCTGTGTCCGTAAAAAGGAAGCTTGCTAAATCTTTTTGCCCATCTTCCATTTCCGTCAGGAATTATTAATACGTGTTTGGGAAAGGTCTCGGGTGGGGTGTTTCTAAGACTGTCTAGGACTGACCTTTTATTATTTCCTATCATTGAGAGGATATTATATCTAATTAGTGCTTAAAGAACAAATTCCGGAAGCAATATTGACAGTCTATGAGTGGATATATAAAATGCTCTACATGCCAAGTGTTAAAGAGATAAAAAGAAAAAAACAAAAAGGAACCTCTATAGAATCTTACCGGCGAGGAGTGATGTTATTAGATGGAACTGCAACTCACTTTAAATTACCTGTGACCCTCCAGACGCGGACAACTTGGACTAATGTTTTAGTAGGTATTAAGCGAGCTGACGAAAGATTTGACAGTGCAAAAAATCCTAAAGACTGTAAGGAAAAGATAAGTCAAACTATCGCTTATTTGAAAGGAAATATTAAGATTCCAGATCCGATTGATCCGGATATTAAATTCCGAAAAGCGATGGAAACTCTGAAAGCTGAAATAGATAAATCGTCTCCGGACGGGCGAAGTTTATTTTTAGAGAATTTTGCAAATGTTTGCGAGATAACGCAAAGAATAAAAACTGCAAAAACTGCCCATGACTACGCACTGTTTACGAAGATGGAAGGTCACCCTACGGCAATTCTTTTGGTTAGTTTACTTCCGGACGATTTTAAAAGTAAATTAGGATACAAAAAATTTGAGCGTTTATTAATAAGTATTACAACGGTTGTTAATAATATAGATAGTATAGTAGATTTATCAGCAGATAAAAACGAAGGCCAGGCTGAGGTAAAAAGTCCTAATAAGTGGGTACAGCTAAATCTTATTGGTGTAGTTTGGAAAGATTTATTTTACATCACACCTAAGATCTTAAGTCACAAGCGTGCAAGGACAGAAATTATAAGAGTGATAAAAGAAGGTATTCAGGCAAGTAAGCCTGCTTAGATTTTCTTAGTAAATGTCGGGGTACGGGGAATCGGACCCGCGACATTCGCAGTGTAAATGCGACGCTCTACCAGCTGAGCTAACCGTCCTTAATCTCGTAAAGCAAATTATAATTGATTTCGAAGCTATTATCAATCAAAAGAGTGGAACATAAATCTTTTAATTATAATTCCACTCTTTATGAATTTTTAAAGGCTGCCTCTTTTTAGTGAAGACATAATATTGTCTACGTCTCCGCCTGATTCATTAACGCTTCCTTCTCCTCTAGCCCAAAGGATTGGACCATTCTGGTTTTTTCCTGAGCTAAACAAAATATAATAATTACTATTTGGTAAATATGTAACGTTATATGAACTTACGCTATTATTGAATGTTTTAGTCGCAGGCGCACCTTTATATTGTGGTAATTGTGACAAATCATCCCAATATCCGCAAATCTTTGCTCTTGCACCTGTAAAGTTTCCACCCTCAAATAGAGTAACTCTGAATGCTGGACTAGCATTTCCACATCTATCATCCACTGCAACCTGGATTGTTTGAAATTGACTAATGTATTGAGTCTCCCAATGCCAAGATGGCCAATTCGTAGCTTGGGCACTCTTTGGAGAAACTGAAAACACAGATAGCGCGATAGCTAAAATTAACGAGGCAGAAAATAATTTTTTAATCATCAAAACTCACCCCCAATCTGCACTTACAAACTGGGTTTATTATGCTACTTTGGTCAAGTCGTTGCAATGGGGTAGTTACAAACTTAATTAAGGTGTGGTGCAGCATCTGGGACGATGGTCGAACCTATCTCTCCTTCTCTATTGATCCGAAAGAGAAAGCTTTTCTTTTAGCAGCTTTCGTCAGATTCAAAAAGAAAGAAGAGGTAAAGCTATGAATTGGTTCAATAGACCCAAAATAAAGCACGAACCTCTTTCAGAAACTAACGCTATTTTATATGACGAGAGCACATTTTACAACAGGCTCAAGCAAAATCTTCTTGAGGCTAAGCAAGAGATAATAATAGAGAGTCCTTTCATTGCTGCACGGAGACTTGAGATGTTAAAATCGGTATTTGAAAAATTGATAGCTAGAGGTTAATGTCTTTATTATGACACGTGATCCTCATGTTCTTGACACCACACGCGTCACGCCCCAGTGCTTGGCATTGGGGAAGGGTAGAGTAGGAGAGCAATTTCTTCTTTGATACAATTCAGTTGATGGGAATTACTCATACCTCTGGGTACGGAGAATTGAACTCCAATCACCCGCCAATCTTACCGTTCGATCACGTTTGACGTGACTCACGGAGCGATTCCGGAGGGGCAAGTATGGCCCCTTTATCCTGCACTTTTTTTGTCGGGATGCTGGGAATCGAACCCAGTCCATACGGCCCCCAGCCGTATATTCTGCCGTTAAACTACATCCCGGAAGCGGGACAAAACCTATCGTTTTTTTCCCGACGATTTTCCCTATATTGATTCGCGAAATCGCAACTTTCAATCCACCGATTTCGCGTTGTATTAACCTGTCTTATTGTGGATATTATTTTATCATAGTTATGTTCTGGGTGTCCCACTTGGTTCTTGTATTTTTCGGGAATGTTGTTTAGAATAGTTTTGAAATGGCTAAGGCAGCAAAAACTACACCTCCCACAAATGGTCACACAGAACAATCCTCAAAACTAGAAGCAGTGCGTCTCGCAATGGAGCAAATAGAAAAACAATATGGACGCGGATCAATTATGCGAATGGGAGAAAGCTCCCAAAAGTTTGACATTTCAGTAATTTCCACAGGATGTCTCCCTTTGGACTTGGCGCTTGGGGTAGGGGGTCTGCCAAGAGGCAGAATTATAGAAATTTATGGTCCGGAAGCATCCGGGAAAACCACAATTTGTTTATCAGTTATTGCAGAAGCGCAGAAGAAGGGCGGAGTTGCAGCATTCATAGATGCGGAGCATGCCCTAGATCCTCTTTGGGCTGAGCGAATAGGAGTGAAGCTTAATGATTTATTAATATCCCAGCCGGATACGGGAGAACAGGCTTTAGAAATTGCAGAAAGTTTGATAAGAAGCGGAGGAGTTGACGTTTTGGTAATTGATTCCGTAGCGGCTCTAGTGCCGCGTGCTGAGATTGAGGGAGAGATGGGAGATTCAATGATGGGACTCCATGCGCGTCTTATGTCGCAAGCATTAAGAAAGCTTACGGGAGTTATATCTAAATCCAAAACAGTCGTTATTTTCACGAATCAGCTTAGGCAGAAAATAGGAGTAATGTTTGGGAATCCTGAAACTACTACGGGAGGATTGGCTCTTAAGTTCTATGCATCGGTAAGAATTGATTCCAGAAAAATCGAAACATTAAAAGACGGAGACAAGGTGATTGGATCCCGTCACAGGGCAAAGATCGTTAAGAATAAAGTATCGGCTCCTTTCAGGCTTGCAGAATTTGATGTTATGCATGACGGAATATCCAAGGAGGGAGCAATAATCGATGTAGGGACTGAGCTTGGGATTATTCAAAAATCCGGCGCGTTCTACAAATACGGAGAAGAAATGTTAGGTCAGGGTAAAGAAGCAACAAAAATGTATCTGAAGGAGAACCCAAGTTTGGTAAATAAAATGACAGATGAAATAATGAAGCAAAATAAAGCCCAAGGAACACCGGTGGCAGTAGGAGTTGAAGAGGATAAGGAATCCGAGACATCTTTAAATGGATGAGAAATTAATTTTCGAAAGATACTATAATCTAGTCCTTCGTTTTCTGTCATATCGTCCCCGTTCTGAAAGAGAGATACAGGAGTATTTGAAAAAGAAAAAAGTATCGGAGCAAACAATATCGAAAATAATTGGTAAGCTTCAGGATTTTAAATTTATAGATGATTTAGAATTCGCTAAGTTTTGGATAGAGCAAAGAACTAAGTTTAAACGAAAACCATTAAGAGTAATCGAGTTTGAGTTAAAGCAAAAAGGCATAAACAGAGATTTAATAGAAGATATTTTGTCGCAGCTTAAAGATAGAAAAAGCCTTGATTTAACAAGTGCTACAAAGCTTGCAGAAAAAAAACTGGATTTTTATCGAAGCTTGCCTTTAGAAAAAAGACGCGAAAAAGTTATAAACTATTTACTTAGACGTGGATTTAGCTATGATCTTGTCAAAAAGATTGAGATTTTAAGTCAATAGTATTATAATGCATTTAGACAAGAAGAAATTGTCAATGTAGGTATGAATTCAAATTTTAACCTCATTTCGATTAGAGTTTAAACTCTCCCGATTAAATCGGGATTTCTTCATGTTTAAAGCCTATGGCAGATCAAGATTTAGTCAATTTAGAGAAAAAATTAATCGAAAGACAAGAAAAGCTCGAAAAAGAACGGGAGGATTTAGAGCATGAAAAAAAAGAAATCGCAAGAAAAAAAGACGAGTATGTTGAAAAACTTCAAAAAGTTTCAAGTTTAACCTCGGAGGAAGCAAGGCAACAACTTCTCTCAGAAATCGAAGAAAAAGAAACCCAAACGCTTGCTAAAATCATTAAGGAAAGAGAAGAAGAAGCAAAAGCGACAGCTGATAAAAAAGCTCAAGAAATTTTGGTTGATTCAATGCGCCACGGAGCTGTTAATTATATCCCCGAATACACAGTATCAATTATTAGAATTTCTGATGAGGAAATAAAGGGTAGAATAATTGGAAAAGAAGGAAGAAATATTAGAGCTTTTGAACAAGCAACGGGGGTAGATGTTGATTTAGACGAAGAAGGAATAATCAGACTTTCTTCTTTTGATCAAATAAGACGGGAAATTGCCAGACGTTCGCTTGAAAAATTAATTAAAGATACTAGAGTTCAACCTTTTAGGATTGAAGAAATCGTTGAAGAAACCAAAAAAGAAGTTGAAAAAATAATGCTCGCTGAAGGAGAAACTCTGGCTCATGAGGTTGGGGTATTTAATCTCCCTACGGATATAGTAGCGGTAGTTGGAAGATTTAAATTTAGAACTTCTTACGGACAGAATCTATCTCTTCATTCACTTGAAACTGCAAAAATTGGCACACATATTGCTCAGGAGCTTGGGGTGGACGCAAATATAGTAAGAATAGCTTGTTTACTTCATGATATTGGAAAAGTTGTTCCCGGAGACGGAAGCCATGTTAAATTAGGTGTTGAATTACTTAAAAAATATAATATTCCAGAGGCGATTATAAATTGTGTAGCCGAGCACCATGAGGATAAGCCTTTTTCATCTGTTGAATCTATAATTGTTCATGTAGCAGATCAGATTTCCGGTGCCCGTCCTGGAGCAAGATATGAAGATGTTGAAGAATATGCCGTTAGACTTACCGAAATGGAAGACATAGCTAAGAAGTATGAAGGCGTTGAGGATGCTTATGCATTTGAAGCCGGAAGGGAGCTTAGAGTGATTATTGACCCGGGAAAACTAGATGATTCAGCAACAACACTTATTGCAGATAAAATCCGAGAAGAAGTTAGCAAGTCACTTGCAATTCCTGGAGAAGTAAAAGTAACCGCGATTAGAGAGTTCCGCGCAGTATCCTCATCTGAGTAGCGTCGAAGCACGGCTTCCCGCCTTCATCCTCTCTTCGTTCGGACTCCGGCTTTTTGCCGGCTTCTCCTTTTCAAAATTCTTCGAATTTTGAGACTGGGAACCAAAAGGTAAATTGAACAAGTTTATGGGACTTGACAAGATCTTCGATTACATTGTATTGTTAATCTAATCCGATAGGATCCGCCTAATCTTACTGTTTGTCTTTAAGTACTATTCGTACACGGCCTACGGAGCGATTTAGCGGCGGATGGGGGTGATTATTTTTGACAAAAAAAGATTTAATTGTCGTAGTTGCTAAGAAGGCAAATCTTACCAATAAAGCTTCCGGTGACGCTGTTTCTGCAATGCTAAATGGAATTCGCGACTCACTTAAGAGAGGAGAAAAAGTTGTGATAACAGGATTCGGAACATTTAGTATTAGGAATAGAAGCGAGAGACCAGGGAGGAATCCAAAAACAGGAGAAAAAATTACGCTATCAGCAAGACGTGCTCCTGGTTTTACTCCCGGAAAAACATTAAAGAAAGCGGTGAGGTAAAACTTGCTCCGCTTTGACGATAGATGATAGAGAGTGGAAAATAGGATCTTGAGGGTAGAAAATTCTATCTTCTAACTTCCATCTTCAAAAATCTATTTTCAATCTTCTATATTCTATCGTCTTTTGCTTTGTTATAATTGTTGTTATGGTCATTTCTGTATCAAATTTATCGAAAAATTATTCTGCTTACAAAAAATCTCCCGGAATATCTGGTTCTTTAAAGTCGTTGGTAAGCAGAAAATATGAAGTTGTTAAAGCTGTTGAGGATATTTCTTTTGAAATAAAAGAAGGAGAGTTTGTAGGATTTATCGGCCCTAATGGCGCAGGGAAAACAACTACCTTAAAATGTTTATCAGGACTACTTTATCCGTCCGGTGGGAGCGTAAGAGTTTTAGGCTATAAACCTTTTGATAGGAAAACCCCGTTTCTCAAACAGATTTCTCTGGTTTTAGGGCAAAAAAATCAGCTATGGTGGGACCTTCCGGCGATGGAAACATTTCTTTTAAATAAAGAAATATATGGTGTATCAAAGGAGGATTTTAATGAAACAGTAGAGCATCTGTCAGAACTTTTGGATGTTAAAGACTTTGTAAATATCCCCGTCAGAAATCTTTCCCTAGGACAAAGGATGAAAATGGAACTAATTGCGGCACTTATTCACAGGCCAAAAATTTTATTCCTGGATGAACCTACAATCGGACTTGATGTCGTAATGCAGAAAAAGATCAGAAGTTTTCTAAAAGAATATAACGAGAAATACAAAGCCACTATTATATTGACCAGTCATTATATGGAAGACGTTCAGGAGCTTTGTAAAAGAGTAATCGTGATAAATTTTGGAAGAGTTATTTATGACGGCGATTTGGATAAGCTAATTAAAAAACACTCGCCCTTTAAAGAGATAACGGTGATACTTGATAAAGAAATTGATGAGGAGAAAATAAAAAAATTTGGAGACCTTCATTCATACAATTTTCCGGAATGGATTTTGAGAGTTGATAAAGAGAAAACAAATAAAGTTGCCTCAGATATTCTCGCCAATTTCCCCGTAGAAGATATTAGCATAGAAGATCCTGAGGTGGATACAGTAATCCATGATATTTTTAGCAAATCAAAAAAATGAAATTCATAAATATTTTTCTGCTGTTTTTCCAGCATGTGATAAATTTCAGAAGCAGAATTTTTGTATGGTTTCTTAGCTCTTTCCTAAACCCATTGTCTCTTCTGATTTTCTGGATTGCAGTATTTAAAGAAAAAGAGGGAGTTTTGGCTGGGTGGTCACTTTCTTCAATAACCACCTATTACTTTTTACTTATTATAGCAGGCTCTTTCATAATAGCGCACATTGAAGAAGACGTCGCCATCAAAGACATTAGAGAAGGACAACTAGTCAGCTATTTAATAAAGCCAATTTCTTATTACTGGATGAAATTCTTCGATGAAGCACCATGGAGAATGATTCAAGGATTTTTCGGGTTAATCGTTTTTGTGATTTTCTACATTTTATTCTCTGAATTTATAACTCTCCCCAATACGCTTACGGGAATTGCCATGGCAATTATTATAGTTCTTCTTGCTTTCTTTATTTCTTTTACTTTTAAAATGATAGTCGGACTGAGCGCCTTCTGGTTCGTAGATTTTTGGGGTCTTCAGCAGATAATAGAGGTTGTAATAATAATTCTTGCGGGATTTGTTATACCAATTGAATTTTTTCCAGACTGGCTTGAAAAATTATCGCATTTAACTCCATTTCCTTATATGATCTATTACCCAATTCTAAGTCTTCAGTCCAAGCTACCAACTCTTCAGGGAATAAATGTGATATCTGTTCAAGTTTTATGGTTGGGAATTTTAGCAATAGTTTATAAATTGGCTTGGATGAGAGGTATTAAAAAATTCACAGGAGTTGGGCAATGAAAAGATATTTAAGGATTTATAGGGCGCTTTTAAAAATTAATCTAATTGCACTATTTACATACAGAGCAAATTTTGTAAACAGCACGATATCCAGTTTCGTATGGGGAGTTTTTGGAATAGCTACAATTCTTTTGATTACTTCAAAAACCAGTAGTGTTTTTGGCTGGAAAAGAGAAGAATTGATATTATTAGCAGCAGTTCATAGCTTGATCATTGGACTTTTTCACTTATTTTTTGCAAGGAATTTTGAGAGATTTGCAAGGCTAATTGCCTGGGGAAAATTTGACTCTGTTCTCCTTAAGCCGCTCGATTCACAGTTTTCAATAAGTTTATGGGAAGTAAATTATGCTGCTATAGCGCGTATTATTTTAGGATCAGGTATTCTTATTTATCTTGTTAATTCTCTTTCTTATACGATTAGTTTTTTTAATATTATTTTCTTTATATCTCTTCTTGTAGTTGGTGTATTGATACTCTATTCGTTGTGGCTAATAGCTGTTACTTTTTTGATCTGGGTTCCTCAGCTTTCAAACATACTCGATATTATGTATACGGTAAGTGGGTTTATCAGGTATCCCCCTGAAATGTTTAAGAAGGTTTCAGGTCTTCTATTTCTTATAGTGTTCCCTATAATTTTCGTTGCAGTTTCCCCTCTTAAAGAATTAATAGGAAAAGCAAATTATTGGGACATTTTTATTTTATTATTAATTTGCGGATTATTGTTAATTTTATCGAGGTTTTTTTGGAGATTTGGCTTGAGATATTACGCAAGTGCTAGTAATTAATTTGTGCTGGGAAGATAATAAGCCAGATTCTGTTTTACCCTT
>CAZSXQ010000013.1:0-12995 GCA_964611415.1 uncultured Gammaproteobacteria bacterium | reverse complement strand
AGCATCAAGATTATAGTGTGAAACAGCAAAATAAAATGTAGGAGTAGAGGCAAGACCTAGGTCTTTGACATTTGCGCCTCTTTTTACTAAAACATCATTAACAGCTTTAAATATGGAAGGAGAGGAAATCCTCATGTCTCGGCTGAGAGCAACCGTAAAATTATTTTTTCCTATTTTTTTTGCAAAAAAAGCATGAATTGCCTTTGCAATTTCCGTTGCAATTTCTTCGTTAATTTTATCTGGATATGTTCCTCTTATGTCATAAGATTTAAAGATTGAAGGATCAATGGTCATGTGAAATTTATATTATATTTCAAGCAGCAAAATGTCAATATTTTGTAATAAGTTTAAATTTGAACTGCCAGTCTTTTGAGCTTTATCAATTTTATAAAGCTTTTTATAGGCTATAAGCAATTTCTCTTTACCAAACGCTGAAGCCTGTTTGATGAGTTTACTCTTTTGCCAGGGAGCAAGACGCTTTACTTCATCAATATTTTTTCCTGCCTCGCCGGCAGGCAGGCCTGATTCTTCCGACAGGCCGATCATAAGTCTAAATTGCCGTACAATCATGGCAAATACAATCTCAGTCTCTGAAGAATTCAACGCATCATGAAACCTGGAAACGTTAGATGGACTGTTTGGACGGAGCGAATCTAAAAAACCAAAAATATTTTGAGAAATTTTAAAACTCTGAACAACATGTTTTGGAAAGGCAGACAGAATTTTTACCCCGATTTCTTTATCTGCCCAAATATAGATCTCGGCGTCGTCGGCAGTCCTCAGTGATTCTAAAACGGCATCAAAGTTTTTAGAAGATTTTCTGCTAAAAAGATTATCAATAAATATTTTTTTGCTAGGTCCAAAAAGCCCTCCTCCTTGGAGAGAGTGGGTAATCTCGGATATCTCAATTGATTCAGCGTCAAAAGTTATAGAACTTTCGTTTTTTTGATCTAAATAATATTTGCGGGAGGTAACGACATCATTACCGTGGATAATTGTAAGCATAATTATTGACTTAGTCTTTTAAACTCTTTATATAAAGCATTGGCGTCCCGGCCTATATGTCTATTTACGCCTCTATGTGAGAGAAGTGCGCCTGAAAAATTCTTTGGGATATGAAGAAGCTCATGAATTAAGACCTTAGATTTCTCATCCTCCGAGAGCTTGTCGTAATATTTAGAAAGAACTTCAATAACATAGGCAGGTGGAATGTCCAGAGCATTTTGAAAAATCTTAGGCATCATCCACGTTCTGGCATAAGCCCTGGCTTTAGAGCCTTCCGTTCGGTAGCAAAAAACTCTCTCAGGCATAATGTGATCAAAATCAAGAATTTTTATAATCTTAAGAAGATCCTTTTTTACGTCATCTGCGTCTTCCCATTCAAGCTTATTTTTTTTCATAAAAAATAAATACTACCAATACTACAAATTTCAAATACTACAAATATTTAAATATTGGTTTATTGGTACTTATTGGTAGTATTTGTAGTATTGTCATGTGTGCTTATCTGCCACGTAACTTGCTCCGTACGCATTTGGTTTGGTCTTGGCTACAAATCCGTTTCCGGTCACCATTCCCACAACTTCTTTTATCATTTCCCGGGTATCTCCGTGTTCACCTACGTCTATATGAATTTCAAGATTATAGCTAGGGGAGTCACCGTTGAGTTTTTTCTTAAGGAGAGGTACAAACCCTGCGGCAAAGTCCAGTGAAACCAAGGTCTCAGCATAGATTTTTTCTCTGAGCGAATGTATCCCTGAGACGTAACGGCGGTTCCAGAAATATTTGCCCCCAAACCCGCGCCTATGAACCAAAATTGCAGTAACTAGATTAATTGTTCTGTTTCCCATTTCTGTTCCGTTTTTTTCATGAGAATCCGTACCTATCACAAGGCTGTATTCTGCTTTAGGAGCCTCTTCTAAGAAGTCTTTTATCATCTGAAGAGCCTCTTTGGTAGTGAGTTCTCCGTGAGTGATACTTTCAAATTTAATTTTCTCTAAGTCAACAGCAGTTTCCATCTATTTTGTAGAAGCCAATTATAACACAGTTATATTCCCAGGAAGATCCATTTTATGATTTGTTTAACATTTCTTCCTTCGTCCTCATTCTCTTGATTGGAAAAGTCTTTTACTGGAATATTCGACTTAGTTTCTTCACCAAGAATTTTTTTCAAAGCATTCAGCCTTGGAGCGCCTTTTGTTTTTGGTAACGATTCTATCATTTTAAACGTCTCATTTTTATCTCCGTTACTTTTTAGAAATGAAAATTTTTCAAAAGGCCCTGAGCCTGAGGTTAAAAGAAAAGGAGTGATAGCCACTATGTTTGAATTACTCCAATAGCCGTTCAGAGCTTCCTTGTAATAAGAGGCGGCGGTTTTTTCTGAAATAACTTTCTGATCCCATCCGGTTTCTGTTATAAAAACAGGAAGTTTTTTAACACTCATAGCTTCAACCGCAGCTAATTCGTAAGAAAAGCTGTTTATGCTTCTTGGTGTATTTGTGCTAGGGGGTTGGGAAAAAGCAGGATTTGGATATGAGTGAGAAGAAAAACCATCAATTTGATTAAAAATACCAGGCACTGACTGATTCATGATTCTAAAATAATCATACTGTGAATAGTTTTTGCCGTCTGTTGCTGCAGCGTTATCCATACCTCCCGAAATCATGAAGAAATCCGGGCTCTTGGATTTAAAAACAGTAACAGCGTAAGAAAGAATTTCGGCATACTCTGAAGGGTTCGCTTGTCCCTCCCACTCATCAGCCCTATTTACTTCGTTAAATACGATTATGTATCTGTTTTTAATAGGCCAGCTCAAAGAATTGAGAAAATTTGCAAAGTCCACCACATCAGCGTCTTCAGCTTTTCTCCAAGCAGCTTTTTCAAAATAATCTCCTTCCGTAGCGAGTCTTATTATAGGAATAATATGAAGCTTTCTGCAGTCATCCATAAATGTTTGCCATTTTTTCAAATCCCGGTCGCCTGCTTGGATAGGAATCGTGACATATCCCCAGTCACCACCTGAAGTATTTATAAGCTCTTTAGCTTTGGGAAGCTCGTCTACAAACAAAATATGTATTCCAATCTTATTGTTAGGAGTCGTAAGGGGATCATAGATAGCAAAAGCTTGTTTGACGTTAAAAACAAACAAGGCAACAATAGCGAGCAATAGAAAAATTAAGCAATGGGTTAGTATCCTTTTCATAGTACTTAATTATATCTTAAAAGAGTAGCTGTGTGAATTTAAGACGCAAAAAAACCCCTTTCGGGGTCTTTTTATGATTCTTCCTTGCGGAAGAACCATTCCTTCTTAACTTTTGGTTAAGTAGGACTGTATTTATATCATCCCTAGATTATTTATGTCAATAGAACTATGTATATAAAACAATAGCAATATTTAAAAACCATTGACAATAGTTAAAAATTAGAGTTATAGTAATGTCCTATGATTTGTTCTTTTTCCATTTCAAGATAAATCAATTCAACCGCATACAGGGCGGTTTTTTAATGGAAAGATCGCGTCAAACGCGACAGGAAGGAGGTGAAAAATAATGATAAATATTAAAAAAATTTTAGTAAGTAGCGGAGCTGCAGCATTAATGCTAGGAACCACAATTGTTCCGGCATTCGCAGCAGACTTTTTCCAAGGATTTGAAACTGACATTGTAGGTTGGGAAACCCCAACACGAGTCGCTTCAGGTACAAATGGAATTACATCGGCAACCGGTTCATGGCACGCTGAAGAAACAACAGGGGGAGATTTTACCCGTTGGGGCGGATACAATTACGGAGCCGGTAACGCAGTACCGACCGTATTCCAAGAATACACAACCTCAGTTGATGTATATTTGAACGTCGAAGGCGGATGGGCAAATAATACGCGCTTTGACTTTACCTCGGCGGTCAATAATTCCTCAGGCACACACTTGTCGGATTTTATTTTCAACGGAGGCTTTTACAATGACACCGACGGCAGTCCCGGTTCCGGAACTTCCCGGTTTGTGATAAGTGCAAGTTACAATAGTCAGCCCGGAAGTGCTTTCGCTAAAAACCCAGGCTTCGATCCAATTGCTATTTCTACGACCGGTTGGTACACATTTGAACACCATTTTTACGATAACGCAGGTGTGTTGAATGTGGATATGAGCATTTACGATTCAAGTCACAATCTAGTCAAAACTTGGACTCGCGTCAGCTCTCCAATCGCGGGCGTAGGAGGCAACCGCTACGGTTGGTTTGACTTTAATGAGTTTTCTCCGCTGGCCTTTGACAACAGCCAACTCACGATAACTCCAGTCTTAGTTGGGCCTCCAACTAATAAAGACCAATGTAAGAAAGATGGATGGAAAACATTCAACAATCCTACATTTAAGAATCAGGGTCAGTGCGTAAGTTATGTGGAACGTCATGAAAAAGATGACGAAGATGAAGACCACGATAACGACCGTAATGAAAGAGAAAACGGAGATGATCATGGAAATAATAACAATGATGATCATCGCGGAGAAAATAGAGGTCACGGAGAACGTGATTGATAAATCTCTGGTTTAAGACTAAAAAAACAGACGGCTAACCCCGCCTGTTTTTTTAGTTGGTTGAATGTAGTATTTAGGCAGGATGGAAAGTTGATGGCATAGCTGATTTTTACCATCAAAAAAACCCCTTGCGGGGTTTTTTCGGGGTGCCAATCTTGCGATTGGTTCCTGCCTTCAATACTTACGTATTAGAGGTAAAAATAATAATATACTTATTTCAGGAATGGGTCAATAGGACAATAAGCATCAAAATATACCAATATTGGCATATGTGTACTTTCAGCACGTAACGAATGGCTAACTTAGCTATGCCCATATATTTATTATATTAGGCATTGACAGCACGTAATAAAGAGCGCATAATTCGCTTATGAATAAGAAATTTAGCCTCAATAACTTCCTTAAAAAGTATCCAAATGACGAAGCTTGTTTAATGGAAATCTATAGGAAAAGATATCCTAAAGGCGTTAATTGTATGGGTTGTAAAAGATTAACAAAATACTATCCATTAAAAGGCAGAACTACTTTTTCCTGCGGTTTTTGTGCTACTCAACTAAGTCCTCTAACAGATACAATCTTTGAAAAATCCGCAGTATCCTTAAGACTTTGGTTTTATGCAATGTTTCTTATGGTTAAAACAAGAAGCGGAATATCTGCTAAGCAACTTGAAAGAGAATTAGGCGTTTCGTATAAAACGGCTCACAGGATGTTTAAAATGATTAGAAAACTAATGGACCAAGACGGTTCAACCCTAGATGGAATTGTTGAAATAGATGAAACATTCGTAGGCGGTAAGGGTAAAAATAGAGCTAAGCAGTGGAGAGCAGAAATCAAAAAAGAAGCAGTATGGGGTGGGGTTGAAAGAAGAGGGAATGCAATTCTAAAACATATTCCTAACACAGGGAAATATACTTTAATTAAGCAAATAAAAGATAATATCAGTCCTACTGCTCACGTAATGAGCGATGAACTCCCAGCATACAAACACCTTTATGAATATGGCTTCTACAATCATCACAGTGTAAATCATTCGTCTGGTGAATATGGCAAGGGATTAATCCACAATAACACTATTGAGGGTGTATGGTCTCAGTTAAAAAGAGGAATTACCGGGGTTTATAGACATGTATCTAAAGAATATTTACAAGATTACGTTAATGAATACGCTTTCAGATACAATTACAGAAATTTGGAGAGCAGTATGTTTGAAGTTTTGCTTAATCGTGTTTTGGTTGTGAAGCCTTCTTAATTAGATCTAGGAATTCTTTTTTATCTACGTTAATATTTTGTTTAATTCTTTTTTGTATTTCTTTTCTTTTAATATTGAATTTTGTTTTCTTCATATTTTTATTATACATCTTGTTGTTTTATTTCTTCAATTTTTCATTTATTACATCCCCTTATATTTATATAAGTATAGAGAGTCTGTGTTTTTACGAAAATTAGCTTCAGAGTTGGCTAAATTTAGTACCTACGCGTAGGTACTAAATTTGTGTCTTAAATCATTATTGGTACCGTCCTAAATGAAGACATTAATTAGGTTTATAATCTGTATTTTGTGGGAGATCCTGAACGAGGCTAGAACCTTTTATGTTAGTTTGTGAATTTGAAGGTAGAGAGAATTTGTTCCGCATATTTAAAACGTGAAGCTTTGCTTTCTCCTTGTTTAAATTCAGTATGCCCCAGGTCTGCAGATGCCCCATTTTTTCCATTACGTATCAAATATACAGATACGCTATATCCTACTAAGGTCTGAAGACCATCGATTAAGCTTACTTGATTTCCATTAAGTGTTTTTTCTTCAATTGTGAGATATTGAAGGGATGGATCTAGCTCTCCACCTTTAAGATTTTTATTTTCGTCATAGTATTCTTTTACAAATTCTCTATCGAGCACGGATGAAATTTCTGGATCAGAACTAATATACATATGGAATCCAAGGAGAGGAGAATTAGGTTCTTCCAATTCAATAGATACTTCTCCATTAGGACCAGTAGATTCTTTTAAATTTAAACTTGAGGGATAATTAAAAGAAAAATTCTCATTTTCATATGTTTTCCAGTCAGCAGTTTCATCAGTCTTTGGCTCGCCTGGTGTTAATTTATCGCTTCCGGTCATATCCTGAGTTGGGGCAGGAGAAGGAGCTTGAGCGATATTTTCACTTGAACTATTTTTCTCTAGAAAATATCCACCAGCTATTCCGCTGATTACAAGAACAACGATAATACCTATGACTATAAATAGTAAAGATCTTGATTTATTCGGTTTATTTTCTGGGGTAGTTATTGGCGGTGGTGTTGCGGAGGATGTAGGTTTATCAGCTGTTTCATTAGGATTTGGTTCCATATAAATTAAGTATCGGTGTTTTATGAAATTATGTCAAATTTGATCTGAGACTATTCATCTGAACAAGCCGCTCCAAACCACTGTATCATTTAGCGATGTTACTTTTAAGAAAAATACGTGCTCCAACTACATAAGAGCCCCAATATTAAAAACCCTCTGTCCTGGTTTCTGTCAATGGATAGTATTTTCTTACTTCTCTTAGGGTTGTTAATCCTATGCCTTGCGTTCTTCCAGGACTTCTAACGTCTCTTTTTATTTGATCGTCTGTCATTTGTCCAAGATCTTCTGGTTTATTAATTCTACCAGCATTGATTGCCCACCTTATGTTATTTTTTGCCCTGGTGGGCAGTCCCTGAGGCATAGATGATTCTATCTCAGCTTCCGTTGGTCTAGGCGTTTCCATAGTTTAATCTTAACATATTTATCTGAAATGAAGGCCGGGGTCGATTGCCGGATCATATGGAGCCTCAATTTCCTCTTTCTTTAAATTCATTTTCATTATTTTATAATTGTTTGGGAAGTTAATCACAGCAGAAGGAGATGAGTCAATTCTTATTTGGTATTTTATCCAAAATCCCTCTTTCATATAGGGATTATCTTTTGGGGGAGGCTGTATGAGTAAATAAGTGACGGGTTTTTTCTGAAAATAATGCGAAACCTTATTTGAATGCTCTGCGTTATAAATTACAGCGTATTTAGCTTCATATCCGAAAACATCCGGAGAATATATAAAATATCCAAGTTCTTTTTCGTTCCCCTCAAAGATCTTCTTAGAAGTTTCATTGAGAAATTTCCACGAGTACATATCTTTTCCCATTTTTGCATTGGCAGTCTCAATATCGGAAAATGCTGTTCTAATATTCATGGCTAGAATTGCCAGGAAAAGAATTAAAAAGACTTTCTTAAACCTGGAGGTGATAAAAGAAGAAAATATTAAAAGTACCAAGGGAAAAATTGGAAATAAATAAAAATAAAGAATTTGGCCTTTGTTTATGAATGACAGCACAAAGAATCCTATGTAGAAATACAGAAAGCTTAAATAAACCGACTTGTGCCTGTTATCCTTGATCTGTACCGCTATAAATAAGAGCGTTACTAGGAATAATACTAAATTGGCGTTTCCACGGTTTTGTCTTAAAATTTCTGTTCCTTGAAATGCCAAATCAATTCTTCCCGGAATCTGACTTGAATACTTGTAGATACCATTTTCTGTTTTTGGTACGTTTACACCTTCTGGGGCAACGGGTGTAACAAATTCCGCTACTTTTTGTGTAAGCAAGAATTCATGTCTTAAATCAAAAACAATAAAATTAACCAGAAATATTGGGAGAAGGAAATACACAAAAACGTGTTTAAATTTCCTAGTTTTGAAAATTTTATACATGATTGCTAATACGGAAAGCGCAAGAAGCGGCATTCCGTCAGCCATTTGGAACTGAATAATTGCGGAAAGAGTTGCTAGATGAAGAAGTAAATATTTAGCCTTAGGATTCTTAAAATACATAACGAAAAAGAAGAAGCAAAGAGGAATAAGAAACATAGCTCCATGCGGATTAAACATTCCCTTAGCATGAAATGCGGCATAAAGCGTTGCCATCATTGAATATAAATATGCGGTAGCTCTTCCGAATAGCTTATCCGCGACGTAGAAAGAAACTAGCCCAAAAAGTGCGATAAATACGACCCAACCGAATCCTACGGTTACCGGATTTCCTCCCCCGATCAAATACGAAGGGTAGTTAACATATGTCCAAAGGGGGCCGTGAAATAGGCCGGTACTAGACCTAGGGCCTATTAGAACTATCTTTTTTTCATCAAGCTCCCGGAGCAAATGAAAGTCTCTACCTATGTCTGCATCAAAAATTAAATCACCATGCAAAACATACCAAGAGGCGAAAAATAATGAAAATGCAATTACTGAAGCAAAAAGCAATTTCAATATAAGTGACATCTACCGTGATTATATCAACAAATGTAATGTAATCTCTATATTCCTATACTAATATTTGCTATATTGCAAATAGGAGATGAATCTCAGGTCAAGAAACTTCATAATTACGTTTTTCTTTGCTTCTGTTATTTCATTTCTTTTTTTCCTCACCCGTTCTGCGGAATACATAAGCCGGAATTTCATTTTTATTCTTGATCAGGGGAGAGATTATGTTTTTGTCCGCGATTTAGTCTTGAATAAAAAAATTACCCTGATCGGGTCTGAAATAGGAGGTGGATTTGCAGGATTTCAGGGAATATTTCAAGGACCGTTCCATTTTTATTTCCTGTCAGTTTTTTATGTTCTTTTTAAAGGTAACCCATACGGGGGTTTAATTTACATGGGTTTATTTGCTGTTTTGTCTGTAATAACTGCATATGTTTTAGGAAAAAAAGTTTTTGGCAATTTTTATGGCTTAATATTAGCTTTTTTAGTTACTGTTTCTCCACCTCTTATAGCTCAAGCTAAGTTTGTATGGAATCCTTATCCAATTACATTTTTTCTTCTTTTAGCATTCTTATTTGTTTACTTATCGCTTAAAAAACAGCCAAAGCACATTCTGCTCGCTGGATTTTTTTCCGCTTTTACGTACAACTTCGAGATAGCTACTACGGTTCCGCTCTTGGTCTCGCTGGTTCTTTTTTATATTTTTGTGGCAAAGCTTAGAAAAATAAAGGAATATGTTTATTTATTTGCAGGAATAATTGCGGGAGTTTTGCCGTTTCTCCTTTTTGAAGTCAGGCATGGATTTAACGCATTAACGGGGTTCTTTAGCTATATGTCCAGCTTTGGAAATGAAAAAGACTATGGATTAATTAATAACAGGCTTGACCGGTTTCTTTATAATTTTAACGACACATTTCCTCATCAAAACTTTCTTCCTGAACTATCACTTTTGATTGTGTTTGCAGGCGCAATACTTATTCTTGTCATGCGGGAGAAGAGAATTGAGATCAAAAAAATGCTTATATTTCTAGGAATTCTTATTTCTGTGACAATTTTTATATTCTCGTTCCTAAGAAACACTATTTTCATGTATTATTTCTACCAATTAAACCTAGTTTACATATTTATATTTACGTATATTATCTATGGAGCACGGGTTCAAAAAAAATACATTCTTCAGTTAATTTTTGGATTTCTTCTAATCACGTTTGCTTTTCTAGCATACAAGACCGGGGTTAGAGATTTTAAAAACGATTTATCGGACCGGAACGCATTTCAAAAGATAAAAGGAAAAACTGATGCAGTTAACTATATATATAATGATGCCGGAAATATTCCGTTTGGTTTATTTATCTTTGCTCCTACGGTTTATACATATCCTTATGACTACTTATTTTGGCTGAAAGGTAAAAACTATAAAAATGTACCTTCCCAAGACAAGAACGGGCTGTTTTATTTACTTATAGAAGTAGATAGGGACCAGCCATGGACGTATAAAGGGTGGCTTGAGACTGTCATAAAAGAGGGAACAGTGATTGAAGAGAAGACACTTCCTTCTGGGCTTATTATTCAAAAACGTTGTGGCTCCAGGTGTCCTTTGCAAATTGGTATTTGAGAATTGTTACTAATTAATGGTATCCTTATATTCTTATGAGTGAAGATAAATGTCCTAAATGCGGTTCCCCATTAGCGCCAATTTCTGAGACTGCTAACGGAAGAAAATTACAAAGATGTTCTACGGGAAGCTGGAATAGGGAAACCAGGCAAAACGATGGCTGTGACTATGTTTTATGGCTTGAAGTCGAGCCGGAGACATTAGACGAAAAGTGTCCAAAGTGTGGCTCACCCTTAATTCTTCAAACAACAAGGTTTGGCAAAAAAATGAAGAAGTGTTCGACCAATGTATGGAATAAAGAAACAAAAACTTCTGAAGGCTGTGACTACGTAGAATGGATTAATGGCACTACGGAAAAATTAGATGAAGCGTGTCCTGAATGCGGAAAACCGTTAGTTTTATTTACGACAAATTCAGGAAAGAGAATGAAAAAATGTTCAACTGCGGGATGGGACAGAGAAGAGAGAAAGGCTACGGGGTGCACGTATATAGAGTGGCTTAAGGGAGATTATAAAAAGCAGGAAACCGACAGCAATGGTGAATTTTTACCCCCAGAGCCAAAAGGTTCTGATAAGCCCCAAGACGTTGAAGTCTAATACAGGTAAACAATAAGCCCCATAGTTAACTTAATTGTTTTTTGCTATAATTCGTCTTTGTTTTATGGCAATTGAGCAAAGAATACAATCTGCGGAAATTTATAGCATATCTAGAAGGCACTTTAGACCTGAACCGCTCGAAGATCTTGTTCTTCCTGCGGATCAACAGGTGTCAGAAGAGCTTTTGCATTGTTTAAGCACGCGTGAGCGAGTCGGTAGAACTGGGGATGTGTTAGATACCGGAGAGATAAGCTTAGCAGTTAATCTTGCAGAAAAAAATGGAATTGCGAGTGAGTTATTTGGAGAAATTGGATTACGGATATTTGAAAAAACATCTTTTATACTTACCGGACAGCAAGTTTCAAGAACTTACGACGGCCTAGGACTTAATAAATCAGTGAGGGTTGTTTGGGGATCTCCACTAGAAATAGAAGGTGAAAAAATCGACGGAAGATACACTCACGGAAAAAAATTAATAGAAATTACTTTTCCTTATCCCACTCCTGCTCAAAGAATTTTAAGCTTGGCTTCATTAGGCAGGATAACTACAGCAGATGAAACGTATGTTCACGAGCAAACTCATGCTGTTCAATTGCATGGTGCATCTGGAAGAATATCTTATGAGCTAATGGAAGCACAAGCTTATAGAACAGGGCAAGACACCTTAGCAGAGTTTCCGCACTGTAATTTAGTGGATCATGTTATTGTTAAGGGTAAAATATCATATGAACACTTGGACAGGAGAAAATTCGAAGCAGCAGTTTGGTTTATTGATAGATTTAATGCATTGGGGCTTAGTCAGGATGATATAGCAAAGCTAGTACTTAATCCTGGAGCTTGGATTGGTTCTGAAGGAGTTTGGGGATTATTGGAATGGGAATTAAGAGAAGAAATGTTAGATAAAGGGCTAGGAAATATTGAACTAGAACGAGCCGTAATGGCAGGGGATTTACTAAAAGCAATTGAAAGACATAAAGCAAGAAAAATAGCTCAAGAAGTTTTATATCAAAGATTTAAACCGGAAATAGAGGCATGGGCATAGCTCTCCAAATGTAGATTTGTGAAAGTTAATATAAAAATATGGATGGGATTTTTGTGAGCCGGACAGGGATCGAACCTGTGACCAAGAGCTTAAAAGGCTCCTGCTCTACCGCTGAGCTACCGGCCCGCGTACTAGTATTATACAATTTTGAACCTAAGCTTGACAAGATAGGCCGAAAAAGTTTATATTCCTTTAAAGATGGTTTCGGGAAAGGGGGTGATTAAATGCTAGAAGAAACAAGAAATACTCTAGTTAACTCTCTAAATGCCAATATCCAGGCGATAGTAACTTTTGTCCCAAGGTTTATCGCAGGATTTCTTATTCTCCTCATAGGTATAGTAATCGGTTCCATAATAAAACAGCTGATTTTAAGCGCATCAAAATCTCTTAAAATTGATTCTTACCTTAAAAAATACGGAGTACCTGAGCTTAGGGAAGGATATACATGGAGTAATATTTTAGCCGAAATAGCCAGGTGGTTTGTTATTATCATATTTTTAATTCCTACATCTGATGTTTGGGGATTACCAAGAATTGGAACTTTACTTAACGAGTTACTGCTTTACCTTCCAAATGTATTCGTGGCAGTAGTAATTGCGTTAGTAGGATTCGTCTTGGCTCGTCTTGCCCATGATGTAATACTGGCTTCAGTAAAAGGCGTTACTAAAGAATCCGCAGAAGGAATCGCATCGGCTACTCAGTGGGTTATAAATATTTTTGTGATCTTGGCAGTTCTCAATCAATTGGGAGTTGCTTCAGATCTTATAAGAATATTAGTAACTGGAATTGTCGCAATGATTGCTTTGGCCGGAGGAATAGCTTTTGGACTCGGTGGACAGAAAAACGCGGAGGACATTCTTAACGGAATAAGAAAAAGACTTAAATAAACTGCCTGCGAATGCCTGAGTGAAGCGATGGCGGGCAGGTT
>CAZSXQ010000012.1:0-13991 GCA_964611415.1 uncultured Gammaproteobacteria bacterium | reverse complement strand
GTCTTCGCCGTTTAGTATAGCGACAATTCTATCAAGACCCAAAGCAATACCGCCGTGAGGAGGTGCGCCGTATGAAAATGCCTCAAGCATGTGTCCAATACTTTCCTGAATTTGTGAATCACTGTACCCCATAATTTTATACGTAGCTTTTAGAATCTCCGGCGTATGTGCGCGTATACTTCCTCCTCCTGCCTCAAGTCCGTTACATACTAAGTCGTACTGAGTTGTTGTAATTTGATCAACATTTTTGCCAGTCATAAGCCATTCGACATGCTCAGGAATCGGCATACTGAAAGGATTATGAGTAAATGTCCAATTACTTTTACTGTCAAACTTATCTGAAATCTCCTCTTTATTAACAGGTCTGAAGAAAGGGAAATTGATTACCCAAGCAAAAGCTAAAACACCATTTTTCTTATCCTCTTCGCTTCGTAAATCAAATTTATCAGCGCCGAATTTTTCCATAGTCTCTTTATATGTAAAAATCGGGAATGTTTCATCTTTTAATTTTCCTCCTATTGTTTTAATAGAGTCTTTAACTACATCCTCCACAGTATTCATCACATCTTCTCGGTTAACAAAACTCATCTCCAAATCTAACTGGGTGAATTCAAACCCTCTATCAGCACGGGGATCTTCATCTCTTAAGCAATGAGGAAATTGAAAATACCTTTCAAATCCTCCTACCATTAGAAGCTGTTTGTACTGCTGGGGGCTCTGCGGAAGAGCATAAAATTTTCCTGGTTGAAACCTGGAAGGCACTATAAAATCGCGGGCTCCTTCCATAGTAGCTTTTGAAAGAAGAGGTGTTTCGATTTCTACAAATTCTTTTTTGATTAAAGAGCCTCGAAGGGCCTGCATGTAATCACTCCTAAGTTTTAAGTTTCCCTGCATTCTTGGGCGTCTTAAATCAAGATATCTGTATTTCAAACGAACCTCTTCGTTAATATCGTGTCCATCAGTTGTTACATCAAACGGTGGAGTTTCAGACTTATTTAAAGTCTTAACTTCTGTAACTTCTAATTCAACCGTTCCCGTAGGAGTTTCTTTGTTGATATTTTTTTCAGGCCTGGCATTTACTTTTCCTGTTATCTCAACTACAAATTCCGGACGAAGCTCCTGTGCGGCCTCATGAGCTTCAGCTGAAGTCTGAGGAATTACAACTGCCTGAAGCGTGCCTGTTCTATCCCGAAGATCTAAGAAAATTAACTTTCCGTGATCACGTCTTATGTTAATCCATCCTTGAATGGCTACTTCTTCACCGACTTTTTCCGGAGTATCTTTTATTAGAGTTCTTTGCATAAGGGTATTTTAATATTTTACGAACCTAATAACAAGCTCGATTTAAACCAAACAAAATTTATTAAAATACTAAACTGATTTTGCGTAACAATCAACCATTGACACAATTTAATGAAGCGAGCATAATTTTATTCATCTATGGCAGAAGGAAACATCATACCAGAAGCTGTACCGCTAGATTTTAGTGAAGACAAATTGGGAGGAAATCGCAAAAAGACTCCTTCGTCTAACCGGGCAGCAAAAAAAATATATGACGAGCTAACTTCAAGGAATAAGCCTCCCTCTTTCTTGGGAAATCCAGACGACTATGCTAGATTACTTGAGGCTAATGGTGTCCATCCAATAGATGCTCATCATAAGGCATTAGATTTTGCCGAAACAACATCGGCTAAACCAAAACAACCAACTGAATAAAAGATCTTTAATTTTTCTTTAGATCTTTAATTTTTAGTTCCAGCTTTTTGCTCCCATTCCACTCATTTTGAGAGATTGAATAGACTACATCCACTATATCTCCTACTTTCAAGCTCAGGCTTTGATCATAGTTAAACATTATCCCGCCGATTGATCCCCCATTCAAGGTCCGACCTTGGTTTGAGGCTATGTCAAGGTCCGACCTTGATTGAAAACTAATCTTAAGATGTTTGTCTCCTCCAACCAAACGCATATTTTCAATTATCAAACCTTTACTTAAGAAAACAGGAGCTGGATTTTTCATTCCAAAAGGTTCCAGTTCTGAAATTTTCGCAAACAAATCCAAATCAATAATTGAAATTGGTATTTCACAATCTATTTTTAACTTCCTTACTAAATGATCTTTTGAAATTAATTTTTCAGCGAGTTCTTCAAATTTCTTCTCAAGCAACAAAAGCTTTGATGTTTCAACCGTAAACCCAGCGGCCATAGGATGCCCCCCTGCATCTACCAGAAAATCAGATGCTTCCCGGATAAATTCGATAATGTTTAGGCCACTTACAGATCTGGCTGACGCTTTACTAAATTCTTCTCCTTTTGACAGAACTATTGCCGGAAGGTAATATTCTTCAGTAAGACGCCCTGCTACCAAACCAATAACTCCCGGCTGATAACTTTCGTGATAAACAAATAAAAGTTTTTCGGAAATTTTTGACGATGCGATATCCTTTGCGTGTTCTACTGTCTCAGCGGTAATTTGTTGACGTGATCTATTTGTTTCCCCAATTATTCTTGCTAAATTTCTGGCTTTTATAGGATCCGTTGTACAAAGAAGCCGGAGGCTATCCATCGCCTCATCAAGTCTGCCCATAGCATTTAGCCTAGGTGCAATAATATGCCCTATTTCATATGTATCAACATTCGAAGATTCTATTCCTGCCTCTTCAAAAAGAGCGATAAGCCCCGGTCTTTTTGTTTTCCTAAGCTTCGGCAATCCTAACTTTACAAGAATTCTACTAGCTCCGGTCAGAGGCACCAGATCTGCAATTGTAGCGATCGTTACCAAATCTAAATGTTTTGTTGGATCTTTTTTCCCATTTATTTTTTCTTCTAAGTATCGGGATAAAAACCAGCCAACTGCTGATCCGCAAACTTTAGTTGAATGAATAATAGAATAAGCTTCCGGTAGTTTTTCCCCAGGGACATGGTGGTCTGTAATAATGACATCCAAACCCAAACTATTTGCAAAATCAGTTCCCTCAAATGCCACTATTCCGTTATCTACTGTTATAACGACAGAAACATCAGGGTATTTACTCTTCATTCCTTCAGCTCCTTTTTTTGAGAGACCATAGCCCTCTGAAATTCTATTTGGAATATACGGCATTACGTTTGCCCCCAAACTATTCAAAGTTTCCCAGAGAATCGCCGTTCCCGTTATACCATCTGCATCATAATCACCAAAAATAATTATGAGTTCTTTCTTTTTAATTGCTGTTTTAATTCTATTTAAAGTTTTTGTAAGATCTTTTTTATTTATTCCAAGTGAGTTAATATCTAAGTCTTCTAGTTTTGGATTTAAGAACTTATCAATTTCTTTTTTTGTTTTTATTCCGCGGTTTTCAAGAAGCAAGCTAATCAAATCCGGAGTTTTAAATTTTTCACCTTTAACTTTTAACTTATTTTGCAATTCCCATTTCTTCATAATTTTATTGCACGTTATAATGTTGCTATACTATAGCAAAGACCACATTTTTGAACAATGATTGATAAAATTCCCAAAACCATAAAAAGGATTTATACAAAGCTCGAAGACAAAAATTACGAGATTTATTTTGTGGGTGGATGTGTAAGAAATCTCTTAATGACACTGCCTGTTAAAGATTGGGATTTAACCACCAACGCAAAACCCGAAGAAGTTTTAAAACTTTTTAAAGATGCCTATTACAATAATGACTTTGGAACAGTCGGCATCCCAAGCGAAGAAGGAGTAGTTGAAATTACTACGTATAGAACTGAGCATGGATTCTCAAACAAAAGACATCCGGACAAAATTGAGTGGGGAAAAACAATTGAAGAAGACTTGTCTCGCAGAGACTTTACCATGAATGCCATCGCTCTTCGCTTCGCTACGGAACCTCAAGGTAAACCCTCCAAATCATCAATCATCAATCATCAATCATCAATCACATTCGTTGATCCATATGATGGAAGAAAAGATATTGAAAATAAAATTATTAAAACCGTAGGAGATCCATCAGAGCGGTTTAAAGAAGATGCGCTAAGACTTATGCGGGGAGTCCGATTTGCAACACAACTAACCTTTGAAATAGAAAAAGAAACCTGGAATGAGATAAAAAAAGATGCATCGCTAATTAAAGAAATTTCATGGGAAAGAATCCGGGATGAGCTAATGAAAATACTTACAAGCGGAAATCCTTCCTACGGAATTCTTCTTCTTAAAGAAGCGGGGCTCTTACAACACATTCTGCCTGAGCTCTTGGAAGGAGTGGGAGTTTCGCAAGGCCGCCCAGGGAGACATCACACAGCTGACGTTTTCACTCATAATCTTTTATCTTTAAAATATGCGCCGACAACTGACCCAATCGTCAGACTTGCTGCACTTCTCCATGACGTTGGAAAACCTAAAGTTAGAGGTGAAGATAAAGACGGTTTGGTTACTTTTTATAACCATGAGATGTCAGGCGCAAAAATTGCATATGAAATAAGCGACCGGCTCAAGCTTTCAAAGAAAGAAAAAAATAGAATTGTGAATCTAATCCGCTGGCACATGTTCTCTGTTGACGAAAAAAACACAGACGCTGCAGTAAGAAGATTTATTAGGCGCATCGGTGTAGAAAATGTAAAAGACTTGATAGATCTTCGGATCGGTGACAGACTTGGCTCAGGCACTAAGGACGCAGAAAGCTGGCGGCTTAAAAAATTTAAAGAACGAATCGAAGAACAACTTCAGCCCGCTCCTTTTTCAATCAATGATTTAAAAATAGACGGAAACGACATTATGAAAGAGCTGGGAGTCAAACCCGGACCTGGAATTGGTAAATTACTAAACAAAGTTTTTGAAGAAGTCGACGAAGATCTGTCTTTAAATACAAAAGAATATTTATTAAAACGAGTCAAAGAACTTCACAAGTCTTCTTAAAAACCTTTACCCTCGTCTCGAAGCTGTGATATTATGATTAAGCTATGCAAAATAAAGTATTGGAAGTTAAAAATCTTACAAAAAAATTTAGTGGTTTTACCGCAGTAGATAACTTATCTTTTTCAATAAAAGAAGGTGAAATACTCGGGCTTCTTGGTCCAAACGGCGCTGGCAAAACTACAACCATTTATATGCTTTTAGATGTTATGACTCCCTCTAGCGGAGATATTTTATATTTCGGAAAATCTTTTAATAAAGATCGAAGCGGAATTTTAAAAAAAATAAATTATTCTTCTGCCTATATCTCACTTCCCTGGTTTTTTACCATTGATCAGGTTCTTTCTGTTTTTGCAGACTTATATGAAATCCCAAACAAGAAAAAAAGAATAGATAAATTACTCGAGGAGTTTGAAATAATTCACCTCAGAAAAAAAGCTGTACACACATTATCCGCAGGTGAGCGAGCAAGATTACTTCTTACGAAATCATTTCTAAATTACCCGGAAATAATCTTACTCGATGAACCAACTGCTTCCCTTGACCCAGATATTGCAGTAAAAATTAGAAAGTTCTTAAAAAAAGAACAAAAAGAATATGGTGTAAGCATACTTTTTACCTCACATAATATGACTGAGGTTGAAGAAATGTGCGATAGGGTGATCTTTCTCAATCATGGCAAAATAATGGCAGAGGATACTCCTGAAAATCTGGCAAGAAAAATTACAGATTCAAAAATAGAATTATTAATCAAAGATTCCGAAATTGCTGAAAAGTTTTTCTTAAAAAGTAATTTAACATTTTTAAGGGAAGGAAATATTTTTAGTATAAAAGTAAAAACAGAAGAGATTTCAAAAATTCTAACATCACTTGCATCAGAAAAAATAGAATTCCAGGACATTTCTGTCAACAAACCAGACCTGGAAGATTACTTCCTAAAATATTCGAAAGGAGAAAATAAATGAGCTTAAGAAGAATTTATGCCATGAACAAAAGATATTTCTACACCTTAGTCCATAGCTATGACAGACTGTCTGACATGTTCTACTGGCCGATTATGGATATCTTAATCTGGGGACTAACAGGAATTTATTTTGCAAGACTAAGTACAAATCCTGAAGAAACTACCACAGTTCTCTTAACAGGATTAATTTTTTGGATCATTACGTGGCGAACACAGTACGAAGTTACAGTAAATTTACTGACTGAAATGTGGGATAAAAATCTAGTTAATCTTTTCTCATCTCCTCTTAAAATGTCTGAATGGATCTCCTCAGTAATGATTTATGGAGGTGTAAAAATGCTTGCAAGTCTTATTTTTTCAGCCGCTATTGCTTTCATTTTATATGGTTATGATTTCTTTCGATTCGGTTGGTGGATAATTCCATTTGCAATTAATCTTTGTATCACAGGATGGGCAATTGGATTTACTGTCGCTTCTCTCATAATTAGATATGGTCAAAAAGTTCAAACAATGGCGTGGACTGGCGCATACATCATAGTCCCTTTTTCAGCCATATATTATCCTGCTGCAATTCTTCCCTCCTGGGCAATCGAAATTTCTAAAATAATTCCGGCAAGTTATGTTTTTGAAGCCATGCGAGAACACATAAAAACCGGTGCTGTAAGTTTTGAGAAAATAGCGATAGGCTTTGCATTAAGCGTCACATATTTGCTATTATCAATCATGCTGTTTACTTGGGCATTTAGAAAAAGTAAACAAAAAGGACTGGGAAGATTAATTTAATGGATCCCGTTAAAAGCCGCGATCGCTTTTAGGGTTTGAAATAAATGAAAGGATAGGTAGATGATCGCGATCTGCTTCTAACGGGATGGATAAAACAAAGCTTCAAGAAGACTTAAAGGCCTCAATGATGGCAAGAGATGAAATAAGAACATCAGTTCTCCGGATGCTTTTATCAGGAGTTAATTATTATGAAATCCAAAAGGGCGGTGCGGGATATACTGCGACTGAGGAAGATATACTCTTCGTTGTTCAAAAAGAAGCCAAGCAAAGAAGAGATTCAATAAGTGAATTTGAAAAAGCAGGGAGACAGGAATTAGCGGACAAAGAAAAGAAGGAACTTGAAATACTGCTAGTTTTTCTCCCGGATCAAATGTCAGAAGACGAGGTTCGGAATATCGTAGAACAAACAATTACTGAAACCGGAGCAACCTCAATGCAAGATATGGGAAAACTCATGGGCGCATTAAATGGAAAACTCAAAGGCAAAGCAGATATGGGACTAGTCAGTAATCTCGTCCGCGAAAAACTATCTTCCTAACTGCTTTTTATATTCTTCAAGATCCAGACTCGTTACATAAGAAATCGGCGAGGGGAGATTCTTAAGACTAAACCATCCTATCTCATCACATTTCTCAGGTTCCATTATTTGAGGCACTTGGCCTTTTTTTATTTTTGTTAAATAGGTTGTAGGGACCCAATGCTGTTTGTCTTTCTCAAGAATTTCATCTGTGGTATGAAGCACCCGAATGATTTCAATTTCTACACCAAGCTCTTCTTTTATTTCTCTTTTTATAGAGTCTTCCCGTGTTTCACAAAATTCTACTGCTCCTCCGGGTGACTCCCATTTACCTTTTTCATTCTTTGCATTTTGGCTTCTTTTCGTAAGAAGAATTTCCCCGTTCTCGTTTATTATTACAGCTCCTGCCGAAACTCCTATGTAATCAACTCCTGCTTTCATTTATTTGACCTCTTGAGGTTCCACTCGTGCCAGACGACGAGTATGGGTGAGGCGTTAAAGATTGATGAGTAAGTACCTGACGCAACACCTATTATTAAGGCGACAACAAACCAGCGGATACTTTCCCCTCCAAATAATAACAGAGCGAACAATACTAGAAGAACAGTAATTGAGGTATTTAAAGAACGTCCTATTGTTTGAAGTATCGAGTCATTTACCACTTGCGCAAAATTAGAAGAAGTATTTTTGCCGAGATTTTCTCGAATCCTATCAAAAACTACTATTGTGTCATGCACTGAAAATCCGATGACGGTTAAAAGTGCTGTTACAAAAAGACTGTCAATTTCAACATGCAAGAAGTGTCCAAGTATTGAGAAGATTCCAAGAACCACCAAAACATCATGTATCAAAGCAATAACAGCTGATACGCCAAAACGGATTGGGCTTGCAGGCTTAGGAACTTTCCTAAATACTAAACTAATATAAATAACGATCAAAATTGAGGCCAGAATAGTAGCTTTTATAGCATTAAGAGTTGTCTCTCCTCCGATAGTAGGCCCAATAGTTGAAAATTCTTGCTGCTTAGCATTTTTATATTTAGCGGTTACGCTTTTAACAAACTCATTGTTTTGTTTTTGATCAATTTGGCTTGTTCTGACGATTGCAAGATTATTAGATTTTTCTATTGTTGAAACTTTTATTTTTCGCTGTTCCAAATTTTCTTTTATAAACTTAGTCTCGTCATCTGTTACAGGTTTTGAAAAAGAAACAGACATTCGGGAACCCCCGGTAAACTCAATCGACAGATTTAATCCATAAAGGCTCAAGGAGATTAAGCCCGGCACCATAATAAGGAGTGAGATTGCAAACCATATTTTTCTTTTTCCTATAATATCCATAATTTTAGTTATTAGTTACTAGTTCGTTAACAATGAAACAATCGAACAATTTAGCAATTTTTTTCATAAATCTTAAATCATCAATCATAAATCACTTATAAGTAAGTCTTAGTAAAGTTCTAGTTACTGTAATTGCTGAAAACATTGAGATTATGACTCCGATAGCAAGAACGAGCGCAAATCCTCTAATGACACCTGTCCCAAAAGTATATAAAATCACACAGGTTATAAGAGTAGAAACATTTGAATCCCTGATTGATGTCCAAGCGTGCTGAAAACCTAATTCTATGGAAGTTGAACGGCTCTTTCCATTCCTAAGTTCTTCTTTTGTTCTTTCAAAAATCAAAATATTTGCATCCACTGCCATACCAATTGAGAGAATCAAACCCGCTATTCCGGCTAAGGTTAAAGTTATTCCAAAAGGAGTAAGACTTGATAATTTAAAGATTGCCAAATTAAAAACCGTATACATAAGTAGAGCTATGCTTGCTATTATTCCAAGCCTTCCATATAAAGAAACCATAAAAACAACAATTGTAATAAATCCTATAACTCCTGCTATTAAACTTTTTCGTAAAGATTCCTGACCCAAAGTCGGTCCTACTATATGCTGTTCAAGAACCGATAATGAAACAGGAAGAGCTCCCGCATTTAACTGAGTACTTAATGCCTTTGCGCTTTCCTGTGTAAAACTGCCTGAAATTACAGCATCCCCTGTTAGAATCGCCTCGTTTACGCTTGGAGCTTCAATAATTATGTTATCAAGCGCTATTGCTAAAGGATTTCCCACATTTCTCTTGGTTATTACTCCGAATTTTTTTGATCCCTCCGGACTAAACTTGAGCTGAACCTGAGGCTTTCCAGTGTTAGGATCAAAAACTACAGATGCGGAATTTAAATCAGACCCAGTAAGATTCGTTTGCTTTATGGGTCCAATAATAGCTGCGTTGATCGGATATGCTGAGGATGTGGCAACTTCTGCAGAAACCGTTGCTGTTCTCTCCCAAAAAGAAAGCTGAGCGGTTTGTCCAATTAAATTTATTGCTTCAGAAACATTGGTTACTCCGGGAAGTTCAACTATTATTCTATAGTCATTATTTACTTTAGCTGTTTGGATTAACGGCTCAGAGACTCCAAACAAATTTACGCGTCTTTCAATGACTGTCCGGGCGCTTTCTAAAGCTTGATCTTTTTCTGTTGAAGATAAATCCGAAACGTCTGCTTTAAAAGTAAGATTTACTCCTCCTTTTAAATCAAGTCCTTGTCTGAATTCTAAAGTTTTGCCCAAATTCAATTTCTCTCCAACATAATTCGGATTAAACTTAATATTTTTACTTAAGCTCCCTATGGAAATTGAAGAAGGTATGTTAATGAAAACTGCAAGAAGAGTTAAAAGGATAATAAACAAAAAAAGAAGTCTTGGATTTTTCATGCAAGCAAGTTTTCTTCATCTCCGATAAGCATTACTCTGGATCCATAAAGTATTGAGAGGATAAATGGATCTCTTTTTTTCTTTCTAAAGTCGAACTCTTCCTCAGTCATAACAGTATAATTTATTTCAGTATCCAGTCTTTTTTCTTCTTCACGGACGAGAAGAGCTAGCTCCGGAAGAACAACGCTCCCAACCATCAACAAATCTACATCCTCAGGGCCTTTAGGAAGCCTCCTGGCGAATTTTCCCGAGAACATCGCATATTTAATCCTTCCTAATTTTACCCGGTTCTTAAGAATTCCTTCTCCTATACCAATAGTTTTAGATCCTACCCGCAGTAAATCATAATAAAACTCGTAGTTTTTTGAAAAGAAATAGTAAACTCTATTCGCCCGGGGCTCGCGGGTCAAAATTCCTTTTTTCTCGAGGTAAGAAAGTTCCCGCCTTACTGCATTAATTTCGTCTCCCGTTCTTCTCACCAATTCCCGCACGTGAAACATCTCCGAAGGATAGGAAAGAAAAACGTTCAAAAGTTTTACCCTGGACCTGGATGTAATTAAATCAGAGAGCATAGTTGAATAAACTGGGAGTCCCGACGATGTTATCGTCCCGGATGGCAAACACCATCGGGATTATTTTACCCAATATTAGAAGATTAGTAAACTATGTCAAACTATTTCACCCTTAGTACCCCATCAAGAGGCAGAATGTGGAACCAAATTTTTCCTCTATTGAATTCAATTTCTTCTCCGGCTGCGTCGTTTATTACTGTTTTATCTGTTCTTGAATCCTTACTCCATTTACCTTTTGTTTGCTTTCCATCCATAAATACCACTGCATCTCCAGCTCCTTCTGTTCTATATAAAAGATGCGCGTTGTTTTCATACCCGTCATTTGCATTACTTTCTCTCTGATAAAGAACAACTATATTTCTGGCTGTTAAAGGTTTATTTGTGTTTTTATCTACGTGAGCCACTCCGCCGTTTTTTCGGGTATATTGATTTGCCGCCGGATCATATGTCCAATCAACTGTATATTCGTCATAGTCGGTCCAGTGCTCAACGTGAATTGATTGCGATGCTCCTTTTGAGGATGCGTCTTCTTTAAATTTGTATGGCGTGAAACCCTCAGTCCAGCTGGTACCGTCTTTACTCTCTGCGCCTAATTCCCTGTCTTCTTCTGCAAATTTCCACAATTTATCTGTAGTTGAGTACATCGTATGCTCTGTGGCTGTGGCGTGTCCTAATCTATTGTAGTCTCTCCAGAAGGTTGGGAATCCAATAGAGAATTGGTTTAGATCATTGTATGCTCCCCATCCGTACTCGTTAATCTGAGACAGTGCATTAGCAGGGCCTGGGGTATTTGCTCCTCCAACATGAGCATACAAAGGAGCGTCTCCGTATTCAGACATCCAATCTAAGAAATAAGTTCTCGCACTTCTTACTGGTCCTACTTGAACCGGTGCTTGACAATGGTAGATATTAAGCATTCTAGTTATTCCTCCCTCAGCTACTACCTCATAAGTAACATCTGCTGAATTTATACCGGATTGGGGTCTTGAGTTCTCATGATTTTCAACCATTATCCCAAGCGGTCTATGCTTATCCCACCAAGCTTTTTGCTGCTTTGAATATTTCTGGCCGTTAATGGGACATGCTTCTGTCTTAGGAAGAGTCTCATCAAACATTAAATTTCCCTTGGAATCTGTTGTAGGAGGAACTGGAGAACTAAATTGAGAAGCTAAGGGTGACTTTGCAAACACAAAATAAGAAATACCGGTGGCAGCAAAATAAGCAATTAATGCAAAAAGTATAATTTTTTTATCTTTAAACATAATTAAGACTTTTTTTCGGTTCTTGTTTCAGCTAGAGCTTTTCTCTCATCATCAGAGAGCTCATGCTCCACTCCTTTTCCGTTCTTTACTCTCTTAGCATACCACCTAACGCCTGACCTTGAATACAAACCTGAGATGATAACACCTGAGTCTTTTCGATCTACGAGAGAAAGGATAAAACTCTGATCCCCTCCTGTATCTTTAAAAGGGTTAAACCTGCGGAGTCCAACTTTTTGAATGTGAAACTCCCCCTCTTTTTCTATTCTATCACAGAAATTCCTTAAGAATTCAATATCCTTTTTCATTAGACTGTGATCCTTTATTATTTCCTCGAGAAGCGGCCTCAAGCCTTTTTCACCAGCGCCCTGACCAAGCTTGTTATAGTGAACTAAGACTCTCCAAAGCATAAGTGTTATAAATAGGAGCCATGCAAAAAAAAGACCTAAAAGAAGAGTTGTGAGATTCAGAGGCATAGATATTTTATGTTAGCCTCTTGACAGCCTCCATGTCAATAGTGTATCTTTCCTTAAGTAGCCTCGAATAAGGCTAATTGGCAAAATGGCAAAACACAGAAAAACTCGCCAGGAAAAAGTTCTCGCCGACCACCGTCATATTACCTATCACCTTGAACCCTCGTCTGCTCAAGTTAGCTTCCCTACGGAGAAAAAAGCCGCGTACGAACTTGATCTCCCTACGCTTAAAACAAAGACACTTTCTCATACTTTTGTAATAAATGACATAAGAAAAACGGCCATAATAACCGGCTTAATTGTCACCGTTCAGATAGTTATTTTCTTTATTTTAAATAGGATATGAGTTAGTTAACTTGTATTGAAGGAGGTGATTTTTATATGGCATCAATGTATTGCGTAAAGTGCAGAGCAAAAAGAGACGATCCTAATGCAGAACCAGTTACCATGAAAAATGGTAAGCCTGCAATGAAAGGAAAGTGTCCAGTCTGTGGTACAGGAATGTACAAGATCGGAAGAGCTTAAGCATTGCAAATTACTTTCTTGGAGAGTCATTTGGAATCTTCAAGAAACACTATGGAAAAACCTCCCTCACGGGAGGTTTTTCTTTTATTTGTCAAGAACATCTTTTAGCAATTTTGAAGCTAAATTCGGTATTAATAAATATAATAATTATAAAGGTGTATAATCTCGATCATGAACAAAACATTAACGACACTAAAAGGAGTAAAAGTTGGACATTCTACGCATTTAGATAAACTTACAGGAACTACTGTCGTAATTTTCGATAAAGATTTACCTGTTGCATATAAATCATATGGTGGCTCCTCAGGAACATTCAACACAGACACGTTCAGAAGCGGTAAAAAAGATAGTCGGGCCAATGCAATTTTCATTTCAGGAGGTAGCTGGACTGGACTTCAAGCTGGTGGAGAAATAATGAAAAGATTAATTGAAAAAAATATTGGATATAAAACTTTTAAAATAATAAATCCAAATTTAACTGGAGCTATCGTATTTGATTTAGGCGTAAGAATCGATAAGTTCAATCCAATTTACGGAAGAGACGCCGTGGACAATTCATCATCAAAAGAAGTATTGCGAGGTAATGTTGGCGCAGGAACAGGAACGAGTGTTGGCAAATTTAAATATTATGAAAACGGTAAAATTTTTGCTGGCATGAAATCTGGTATTGGCTGCGGATTTGTAAAATTAAAAAATGGAGGAATTGTAACAGCTATGACAGTTGTTAATGCGGTTGGAAATATTATACTTCCCAATGGTGAAATACTTGCTGGAAATAGAAGCCAAAGTGGTAAAAATAAATTTCTAAAATTTAAAGAATTAATGGAATTTAATACTCCAAACAAATCAAATACAACAATCTCAATTATTGGAACGAACATTAATCTCCATACAAGAGAGAATTATGAAAAAGTTGCGCACCATGCCAGCTTAGGACATGCAAGAGCAATTGATCCCATAAATACTTCGCTTGATGGTGACACAGTCTTCGTATTTTCAACTGAAGAAATAGAAAATTTAACTACATCAAAAGAAAATATAAATATTAGAGGACACTACTGGAATGATTTAGACACTGATATAGTTGGCAATGCGGCTGCAAGAGCAGTCCAAGAAAGCATATATGATGCATGCTATCAAGCGGAAACAATAAATCTTGATAACTCACTGAATGGGATTGTCCCATCTGTAAGCGATTACAAATAATTACTCACAGCAGGGATCTTTGTAGCCCTGCCCGCAATCGCTAC